>JANMHX010000109.1:0-14793 GCA_031375485.1 Gemmatimonadota bacterium
GGCTGGTCACCGCGATTGCCCCGGGGAGCGCCACCATCAAGGCCGAGTCGGACGGCAAGTCTGCCTCCACGATGATCACGGTGCTCTCGAGGCCGACTGCCGATTGGACCTCGGCGTCGGAGTGGGTGACCTTTCAGGGGAACCCGGACCACACCGGTTTCGTGGCCGTCATCGCCGATCCCGTTGGGTTCGCCGAGCGGTGGGTCAAGGACCTCACCCCCGGCGTCACCCTGAATCCCGTCACCGCGGGCTCGAACGCCGTCTTCGTCTCCACCAACGCCTACTTCGGGACCCAGCGCGCCCTCGGTCTTTCGGTTGCGACCGGCGCCGTGCTGTGGTCGCGTGACTTTGGCCCGATCCATGGCGTCCACCCACCCGCGTTCGGTGGCGGGACCGTCTACCTGACCACCAGCGGCCACGGCGATTCGTATCTCTACGCCCTCGACGCGACCAGCGGCCTCCTGAAATTCCGGTCTCCCTACGGGAACCAATGGTCCCGTTACTATGCCCCGGTCGTCCTTGGCCAGCGGGTCTACATGGCGGGTGGCAGCTACGACGGGATGTACGCGTTCGACGCGGTGACCGGCGCGGAGAAGTGGTTCGCCTCCACCAGCCAGTTCAACGAATGGACCCCGGCGGTCCGCGGAGGACTGGCCTACGCCTATACCCAGCAGCAGATCACGGCCGTCGACGTCGCCACTGGGGTCGAGAGCTTCACGATCGCGGATCCCAAGTTCGAGTGGAACGGCTACAGCATGTGGACCGCCCCCGTCCTTGGACCGGCCAACGACCTCTACGCCGTGCAAGGCGGCCGGTTGATCGCGTTCGACCTCGCCGCCAGGTCGATCAAATGGGAAAAGAAATCCCAATTCACCGGGACCGCGACCGTTGCGGAGAACGTGATCTACGTGGTCAATGGCGGGCAACTCGAAGCGCGGAGCCCGGCGGACGGATCGCTGCTGTGGGCATGGGATCCACCCCAGGGCGACCTCGTCGGGACGACGATCGCCACCCGCAATCTTGTCTTCGCCGCGACCGCCACCCGGACCTATGCCATCGATCTCGGGGCCAAGCGGCAGGTATGGTCGCACCCGGCGGGTGGACAGTTGGCGCTGAGCGGCCAGGGTGTCTTGTTCATCGCGGGGGCGGACGGCAAGCTGACCGCGATCGCGGCGCGCTAGCGATCGAGGGAGATCGGCTCGATGCCGACGCCGGCGGTCGTCTCGTCGACCTTTCATCGAACCGTTGCCAGGTTAGGTTTTGGTGATCTACTTGGCATCGCTCCGGCCACCAAGGACCAACGACCAGTGAACGACCAAGCCAGTTCCGGTGGCCTCGCCCGGACGATCGGCTCCTTCGGCCTCGGGGCCAGTGTCATCAATCTCATCATCGGATCGAGCATCTTCGTATTCCCGGCCACCATTGCCGCCGCGCTCGGAGCGCCCGGCATTCTGGCGTACGTGGTGGCCGCGGCGCTGATGGGCCTGATCGCGCTCTGTTTTGCGGAATCGGGCAGCCGAGTGACGGGCACCGGGGGTATGTACGCGTACGTCGAGACGGCCTTTGGCCCGTTTACAGCGTGGCTGGTTGGCCTCCTGACCTACCTCGGGGTCCAGTTGGTGGCGACGGCCGTGGTTGGGACGGTGTTCATCCGATCACTGTCCGTGTTGGTCCCGGTGGTCGGGGAGGGCCTGCCCCGGGCGCTGATCCTGGTCCTGACCTGCGGCATTTTTGCCTGGATCAACATTCGTGGCGGGGCCCGCGGCGGAGTCCGGGTGGTTGAACTCGTCACCTTTGCCAAGTTGGCGCCCTTGATTCTGCTTGGGATCGTCGGCCTGGTGGCGTTCCGAGCCGAGTTCGTTCGATGGGACGTGATCCCGCCCGCGGCTGACATCGGCCGGATGGCGATGCGGCTCCTTTATCTCTTTGCCGGCCTCGAGTCGGCCTTGGCGGTCAGCGGCGAGCTCCGTGACCCGGCCCGGACCGTTCCGCGGGGAATTCTTGGCGGGCTGGTGGCGGCGACGATCATTTATCTCGGCGTCCAATTCGCGGCCCAAGGCCTTCTCGGCCCAGAGCTCGGGACTCATACTCAGGCCCCGCTTGCCGACGCGGCGGCGGTCGTGTTCGGCGATGGCGGGCGGACCTTCATCCTGCTGGCGGCCGTCATCTCGACGATCGGATTTCTCAGCGCGGCGATGCTGATCGCGCCGCGGACGCTCTATGCCATGTCGCTGGCCGGCCGGATTCCGCGCGCGGTTGGCGCGGTGCATCCGCGGTTCGGCTCGCCGGCGGTGGCGATCGTGGTGCATGCCGCCCTGAGTTGCGGCCTGGCCATCGTGGCGGACTTCGACACCCTGACGGCCTTGTCGTCGAGCGCGTTGCTGCTGATCTATTTCGTCTGCTGCGCCGCCACGTTGGTGTTGCAACGGCGGCGGATCGGCGAGGATGGCGCGCCCTTCAGGCTGATCGGTGGCCCGGTCATTCCGATCGCGGCCATGGGTTTGGTGGTGGTGCTCGCCACGACCTTGGAGCAACGGGAGGTCCTGGCGGTTGGTGTCACCGTCTTGCTTGCCGCGGTTACCTACTTCGCATCTCGGAAGGCGCAGGGGGCGCCCGATCACTCATGAAATCAGCGGTCGCGTTGTTTCTGTTGGGGACGTTGGGGAGCCGCGTCGAGGCCCAGGTGGCGTCGGTCGAGGTCTCCCCGGCCTCGGGCACGGTGGTCGCCGGGCGTTCGGTGCAGTTGACGGCCCGCGCCAAGGACGCGGCGGGCAATGTGATCCCGGGCGGGACGGTGGTGTGGCTCTCGGGGCCGTTCGAAATTGCCGCTGTGGACCAGAGCGGAATGGTCCGGGCATTCCGGCAAGGAAGTCTCAAGGTGCTGGCCCGGGTGGGGGGCAAAGTCGGTTCGGCCGAATTCACGGTGCTGCCGAAGCCCGCCGTCAAGGTGACGATTGGTGCTGAGGGCGGCCGACTCGTTCCGGGCGGCGTGGTCCGTCTCACGGCGACCGCCACGACCGAAGACGACGAACCCTTGCTCGGTCCCGCGATGGCGTTCCGGTCGTCGTCGCCCGACATCGCCGCGGTCGATCAGTCCGGCGTCGTGACCGGCCGGGCACCGGGATCGGCGACCATCACGGCCACGACCGCCGGGGTGTCCGGGTCGCTCCGGGTCGAGGTGATCAAGAATCCGGTGACGCGCCTCGAGGTCACCGGCCCAACGGGGGGACGCACGGGTGATGTGCTCCGGATGAGCGCGCGGGCGTTTGACCGCTCCGGCGGGACCGTGGCGGACGCCCCGACCCGTTGGGTGGTGAGCGGCGACGGGGCCACCGTCTATCCGGACGGCGCCTTCGTGGCCGAGCGGGCCGGCGCGTACCTCGTGAATGCGATCGCGGGGACGGTGACGGCCGCCACCACGGTCACGATCGCGCCCCGGGTTCACGACCGGACCTTCGAGACCGTGGGGTCGGTGGTGTTCAGCGACCTCCAGGCGGCGGAGGGGTGGGCCATCGGCAACGTGTACTACGTGAGCACCATCGCCGACCGGATCTACGCCTTCGACATCTCCAATCCGGCCGCTCCGGTCAAGACCGATTCGGTGATGTTCGACGCCCGGATCATCAATGACATTTCGACCACCGCCGACGGCAAGATCGGGGTGGTGTCTCGCCAGGGCTCGTCGGTCCGGAAGAACGGGATTGCCTTCCTGGATTTATCCTCGCCGCTTCATCCGAAACTGTTGTCGGAGCATACGGCCACCGTGTCGGCCGGGGTGCACAGTGCGTTCGTCGACGGGCATTATGTCTATCTCACCGACGACGGGACCCGGGGCATGAAGGTGATCGACTTCCAGGACCCGGCCAATCCACGGGAAGTCGGGAAGTGGACCATGGATAACCGGCATGCCTACGTTGACCCGACCGGGCAGACCGCCGGCCGGTACCTGCACGACATCCAGGTCAAGGACGGCTTGGCGTACCTGGCCTACTTCAAGGATGGGGTGGTCATCCTCGATGTCGGGAGCGGGATCAAGGGCGGGAGCCCGTCGAACCCGGCCTTCGTCAGCCGCTACACGTATAACACGACCGAGTTCTATCCGCCCGACATGCTGGCGGGAACTCACACGGTGTTTCGCTATGGGAAGTATCTCGTGATCGGCGATGAGGTGTTTCCGCAGCTATTCGACTCCTACAGCCGGGACCGGATCAAGACCCTGGGCCGCCTCCACGTGCTCGACGTGACCAACATCGAGCACCCGGTGAAGGTGGCGGAGTACAGCGTGCCGAACGCCGGAAGCCACAATATCTGGATCGAAAACGACGTGCTCTACGTGGGGAACTTCGAGGCCGGGGTCCGCGCGGTGGATGTGAGCGGCGAGCTCCGGGGTGATCTCTACGCCCAGGGCCGGGAGATCGGCTCGATCTGGGCGGCGTCGGCCAAGGGATTCCGGCCGAACGTCCCGATGAGCTGGGGAGCCCAGCCGCATCGGGGGTTCGTCTACGCGACCGACATGAACAGCGGGGTCTGGGTGGGGCGCCTGGCGCCGAAACGCCTAACGCCCTGACCCCCGCTCAGAGGCGGGGCTTGGTCTTCCGCCCCGCCTTGCCGCAGTTGGCCGGCCAGTCCACCGGCCAGATGCCGGGTGATCGATGCCGGGCGATGAACTCCGGGTCCTCGGACGCCAAGTAGGCCAGCATGGCCACCAGGGTAGCGTTGTGCTTGAGATCGTCGAACACCACCTTGTCGTAGGTGTCCCGCCCGGTGTGCCAGGTATACGAGAAGTAATTCCAGGGCACCGCGCCCATCCCGAAGGCGGGGGTTCCGTAGCAGGCGAACACGGCGCCGTCGGTACCGCCCGGATTGCCGGTCGGGACGTCGTTGAAGCTCCACGACACCACATTGGGGCTCAGGCTGTCGGTGAAGAATGACGGAAGTTGGCCGTACCAACTCTTGAGGTGGCGGCCCATGTCCGACACGCCGGCGCCCGACAGGGATTGGACTCGTCCGGTGCCGTTGTCCTGATTGAACAGCGCCTGGAGTCCCTTCATGACCTCCGGGTGGTCCTCGGCAAACGCGCGCGAGCCGTTGAGTCCTTGTTCCTCGCTGGCCCAGTGGCCCACCAGGATCGTCCGCTTCGGATTCGGATACGCGGCCTTGAGAATCCGCATCGCTTCCATGGCCATCAAGGTGCCGGTGCCGTTGTCGGTGGCGCCCGAGCCGCCGTCCCAGGAATCGAAGTGGGCGGACAGGATCACGTACTCGTCGGGCTTCTCGCTCCCTTTGATCGACGCGATGGCGTTGAAGGCCGGCAGTTCGCCGGGGAGATCGGCGTCGAGCGTGAGCGAGAGGACCGGCTTCTGGTTGTGCTCGGCAAGGCGGAACACCAGGCCGTAGTCTTCGCAGCTTAGCGTTACCGCAGGAGCCACGGTGTTATAGGTCTCGAAGATTTCGGTGACGCCCCAGCCGCCGGTGCCGCTCCCGCCCCGAAGGGTCGCGTTCGCGGCCGCGATGCTCGCCGCCGGCCCCCCGCCTCGCGCTGAGGCCGGTCCCGCGCCGGCCGCGCCACCGGGAGGGCCGCCCGGGCCGCCGGGGGTTCCGGGTCCGGCCCCGAAGGGATTGGGGAAGCCGCCGAGCTTGGTGCGCGACGACACGACACCCACCACGCCGGCCCGTTCGAGCCGAGTGCCGAGCGAACCGGTGCCTAACGCCAACGAGTAGCCGGTGCCGCGGTAGAGTTTGGTGCTGTCGGGGCGGCCATCCGGGCCGTTGATGACGGCCCACTCCCGCTGCATCAGGGCGACCGCGGTGTCGGTCCGGGCCTTCGACTCAGGCGTGGCCCACTTGATCCAGTCTTCCGAGGGCCGGCAGGTCGGCCACGCGGGCGACACCAGGACGATCTTGCCTTTGGCCTGGGGCAGCCATTTCACGAAGGCGGTGCTGTCGGCGAACATCGGCAGCACGATCGCCTCGGCGCGGACCGGCTTGCCCTTGGTGCCGGGGCTCCACGCGAGCATGGTGCCTTCGAGCGAGCGGACCCGCGGTGCCACCAGGTCGATGTGCGAGGCGCCCCGCCGCCAGCCGCGCCAGGTGCCGTAGGGCTCTTTCCGGGCGTCGATGCCCCAACTTTGATAGGTCTTCAGGGCCCAGTCGCCGGCGGCCGAATAGCCCGGGCTGCCAGTGAGGCGCGGACCGACCGAATCGAACAGCACTTGGGCCAGCCGCTGGGTGTGGGAGCTGTCCATGCCGAGCCGCCAGATCCGGATCAGGGTCTGGTCGTCGTTCGGAAAGGTCGGGGTTCGCTGGGCCCGGATGGGCGAGGACGTCAGGGCAAGGATCGAAGCCGCGAGAGCGAGGGAGCGACGCATAGGCACGGTCGGCGGAAGGGTTGCTGAACAATAACCGGATATATTCCGAAGCGTCTCACCCCCGACCAAGGATTCCAGATGAAGAGCGTCTTCGATCAGGCCGATGTCAAGGAAATGCTGGCGCGGATCGAGGCGCTGACCGCGGCTTCCAGGCCGCTGTGGGGAAAGATGAACGTGGCTCAGATGCTGGCCCACTGCAACGTGACGTACGAATTGGCGTACGACAACACCCATCCGAAGCCGAACGGGTTGGTCCGGCTCTTGTTGAACCTCTTCGTGAAACAGTCGGTGGTGAGCGAGAAGCCGTACCGGCGCAATCTCCGGACGGCCCCGGTGTTCCTGGTGACCGACGAGAAGGGCTTCGCGGCGGAGAAGGCGCGGTTGGTCGGCTACGTGAACAAGACGCTGGCGCTCGGTCAGGGTCACTTCGAGCAAAGGGAGTCTCATTCATTCGGACCCCTCAGCGCGACGGAGTGGAACCAGATGTTTTACAAGCACCTGGACCATCATCTCCGGCAATTCGGGGTGTAGGGCAGATCGGGAACATGGCCGGTCGAGCATCGCAGCTACTCGCCTTTGGGTGGCACGCCCATTTTACGGCGCAACTCGCCCCGGGCGATCTCGAGACCGCCGTCCTGGTTCGCGTGGTCGCGGTGCACCGCGATGCGCTCGAGGTCCTGGGACCGGCGTTCCAAGGCCGAGTTGCCTCACCGCGATCGCAACCAGCGGCAACCGTCGGCGACTGGCTCGTCCTCGATGCCGACCATCGAGTAAGCCGCCTGCTCGAGCGCCGCAGTGGGTTCAAACGGAAGAGTCCGGGGGAGGCTCGCGAGGTTCAGCTGATCGCGGCCAATGTCGATACCGTGTTTCTGGTGACCTCGGCCAACGAAGAGTTCAACCCGGCGCGTTTGGAACGGTACCTCGCGATTGCCCGGGAGGCGGAGGTCACCCCCGTCGTGGTGATCACCAAAGCCGACCTCACGGCCGATCCCCGACCGTACCTCGACGCGGCCCGGGGCTTGACGCCCGGGCTGGTCGTCGAGGCGCTCGATGCGCGGAGTCCGAGCGGTTGCGCCGTTCTCGAGCCGTGGTTGCAGCCGGGTCAAACGGTCGCGTTGTTAGGGTCGTCCGGCGTCGGAAAGTCGACGCTGGTCAACACCCTTCTCGGCGCGGACCTGCAGGCCACGCAGGCGATTCGGGAGGCCGACGCCCGGGGCCGCCACACCACGACCGTCCGGTCACTGCACCGGCTGGCCGGAGGCGCGTGGCTGCTCGACAGCCCGGGCATGCGGGAGTTGCAGTTGGTCGATGCGGCCGAAGGCATCGGGGAAGTGTTCGACGACATTACCGCGCTGGCGGCCGCCTGCCGGTTCACGGATTGCCGGCACGAATCCGAACCCGGTTGCGCGGTTCGAGAGGCGCTGGCGGCCGGCCGTCTCGACTCCGATCGACTCGCCCGATATCAGAAGCTGGTCCGAGAGGAACGGCACAACTCGCAGTCCATCGCGGAGTCCCGGGCATCGTCCCGGGCCTTCGGCAAGCTGGCGAAGCAGATCCTGGGCGCCAAAGCCCGGCGTCGGGGCGACCAGTAGCGAGGTTCCGGTTGCCAACTCGCCCCCGCCGTCCTATATCAATGGGTCTCCTCCGAGAGAACCGTCTCATGCCAATTCGCCGGCCCGGCGCCAGGTTCCTTGTCACCGTGCTCCTCGCCGGCGGTCTCCGGGTGGTGCCCGGGTTTGCCCAGGCCGCCCGCGAGGACGGCCAGTGGACCATGCCGGGCAAAGACTATGGGGCCACCCGCTATAGCGGGCTCGCCAAGATCACCGCCGCCAACGCGGCCCAATTGAAACCGGTGTGGACCTTTTCCACCGGGGTCCTCAAGGGTCACGAAGGCCAACCGTTGGTGGTGGGGACCATGATGTACGTGGTGACCCCGTTTCCGAACGTGCTCTACGCCTTCGATCTGACCCAGCCGGGGTTTCCGCTCAAGTGGAAGTACCGCCCGGATGTCGATGAGGCCGCGTTAGGCATGGCGTGCTGCGACGCCATCAACCGGGGCGCCTTTTACGCCGACGGCAAGATCGTCTACAACACCCTCGACGGGCACACCATCGCGGTCGACGCCAAGACCGGCCGGGAGGTCTGGAACACCAAGGTGGGTGACCTGGCCGGCGGTGAGACCATGCCGATGGCGCCGATGGTGGTGGGCAACCGGGTCATCGTTGGGCCATCGGGAGGTGAGTTCGGGATCCGCGGCTGGACCAAGGCGCTCGACTTGGCCACCGGGGCTCCGGCCTGGACCGGGTACAACGTCGGGCCGGACGCGGAGATGTTGGTCCGGCCCGGCACCTTCAAGGCGTTCTATGACCACGGCACCGATCTCAGCCGGACGACCTGGCCCAAAGACGTGTGGAAGAAGGCGGGCGCGCCGGTCTGGGGGTGGCTCTCGTACGATCCGGCACTCGACCTGGCGTACTTCGGCGTCGGGAACCCCGGGCCGTACAACGCCGAACAGCGGGCCGGCGACAACAAGTGGACCAACAGCGTCCTGGCTCGCCGCCCGGGCGACGGGTCGCTGATCTGGGCCTACCAGTTCACCCCGAACGACAATTGGGACTACGACTCGAACGCCGAAATGATCCTGGCCGACTTGACGATCAAGGGCGTCCGCCGGAAAGCCTTGGTCCATTTCGACAAGAACGGGTTTGCCTACACGATGGATCGGACCACCGGCGAAGTGTTGCTGGCCGAGCCGTATGTGTTCACCAATTGGGCCAAGAGAATCGATCTCAAGACCGGCCGCCCGGTGCTCGACAGCACGAAACTCACCGGCGCCTCCCGGGGCGAGGCCAAGTACATCTGTCCGAGTCTCGAAGGCGGGAAGAGCCCGGCGTCGCCGGCGGCCTATTCGCCGCGGACCGGGCTTTTCTATCTCTCGACCGTGAACCTTTGCATGAATTACGCGACGGAGGTGACGACCCGGTTTCGGGGGACGCCGTACATTGGCGCCACGACCCCGTATCAGGCCGGGCCGGGCGGCGGACACCTTGGGGCGTTCGTGGCGTGGGATGCCACGACCGGTCGGCGGGTCTGGGAAATCAAGGAGAAGTTCCCGGTGTGGAGCGGCGTCGTCGCCACTGGGGGCGACGTGGTGTTCTACGGGACGCTCGACGGCTGGTTCCGGGCGGCCAATGCCCGGACCGGGAAGGTGCTGTGGAGTTTCAAGGTCGGCTCCGGCGTCGTGGCGGCGCCGATCACGTTCACCGGGCCCGATGGCAAACAGTATGTGGCGGTGTACTCGGGCATCGGCGGCGATTGGGCCTTGCTGGCCGGGGACCTTCGGTCCGACGATCCCAAGGATGTTCGCGATCCGGCCGACTACGTTCGGGAACTCGGGCGGCACACCAGTCAGGGCGGGATGGTCTGGGTGTTCGGTCTATGAGGCGCCTCCTCGTCGTCACGGGCTGGGTGGCGATCGCGGGCTGCGGCGGCCGGTCGGCGCCGCCGCCGGCCATTCGGTATCCGGCGCACATCGCGGTGGAGGGGATTCAACCCGTGGGGGCCGATCTCACCAATCCCTTTGCCAAGGACCCGAAATCCGTCGAGGAGGGCCGCAAGCTCTTTACCTCGATGAACTGCGATGGGTGTCACGGTGGCGGCGCCACCGGCTTCATCGCGCCGAGCTTGAGTGACGGCCGGTGGCGCTACGGCGCCACGGACGGGGCGCTCTATCAGTCGATTTACTACGGCCGGCCCCAAGGCATGCCCGCGTTCGGCGGCGTACTCCAGGAGCCGGTCGTCTGGAAGCTGGTGACCTATCTCAAATCGCTGCCGGTGCCGGCGGCGGTGCCGACCCAGAGTTGGTAGGGATGGAGACCTCCGTCGAGGAAACCAAGCCGTCGGCACTCGACCGCTGGACGACCCACCTCGGGACCGGCCTGACGCTCGGCTATTTGGCGTTGATCGCCGCCGGGATGTTTCACCAGTACGCCTTCTTCCGGCGCTTCGGGATCAACATCCTCGATTTTGCCGAGCCGAGCGACTTCCTGCTGGCCCCAGTGCGCGATCCCCTGGTCATGGTGGCGACCATCGTGCCGATTCTCTTCATCTGGGCGTACTTCGCCGCGGTGGGACGGGCCGGCGACCGGAGCCGGATCCGGCGCCGCGCCGCCGGGATTCCGATTGCCTGGTGGGAAACGAAGGAAGAGAACCTCGCGAAGGTCCGCCGTGCGGCGCCCTGGATCCGGGCCGCAACGGCGCTGATCTGGGTGGGTGCGAGCGCCCTCTGGTACCAACTCCTCGTGTCGAACCGGATCATGATGGGGCAGGGGTTCCGGGTGTCGGTCGAGACCACGGCCAACACCACGGAAGCCGGGACCGCCCGCCGGCCGTTGATGCTGATCGGTACCACGGCCCGGTTCGTGTTCTTGTTCCGGACCGAGGACTGGCGGCCGGTCATTCTTCCGGCGGAGAATATTCTCCGGATCACGCCCGTCGGCTTGGCCCGAGGTGCTACCAAAGTTCGCTCTCGGCTGCTCCGATCCATGGATTCCCTGCCGAACCCTTGACGGGGCCGCGCCAAAGGTGGAACATGGGTCCCTCACCCTCGACCGGAGATTGACCATGGGCAACAACCCGCTAGTGAAGGCGATCGGCGCTGGTACCGGCTTGCAGGTTCTGATGGTGGTCCTTGGCCACTTCGTTCCGAGCCTCATGGCCGCCAATCTGTTTCCGATCGGCGGAACCCTGATCGGGTTGCTCACCGGTTGGCTGGCCGGCCAGGGATCAGCGGGCGCCGGGCTCGGTAAACTCGCCGCCAATGGCGGGATCGCGGGTGGGCTGGCGGGGGTGCTCGGGAGCTTGGTGTCCACCGGGCTTGGAGACTCGCCGCTCAGCAACGCGGCCATTGCCGGTGGTAGCACGCTGGTGGCTGGAGCGCTGGGCGGGATCCTGAATCAATTCCTTGGCAAGAAGGCGGCAGCATGATCCGGCCGACGGTAGCAGTCGCGATCGTATTGGGGGTGGTCGGCTGCGGCAAGAAGGCCGATGAAGCCCAGAACGCCATGAGCGCGGTGGCCGCCGCCGCCGGTGCTGCCCCCAAGCTCGAAGAGGGGATGAAGGAGGCGGAACAATTCCAAAAAGACCGAGTGGCCAAGGGCGACACGGTCGCGATGTCCTATACGGAGATTCAGAAGTTCCTGCCCGCCTCGGTTGACGGCTACACCGCGCGCGGAACCCCGAAAAGAAGCCAGCAGGCCATGGGCGGCTTCTCGATGTCCCAAGCCGAGCAGACGTGGGTCAAAGATCCGGCCGCCCAGGGATCAACGCCCGAGATCCAGGTCACGGTGATCGACTTCGGCGGAACCCAACAAGGCTACGCCATGATGGCGGCGCCGATGATGATGGGCTTCAGTCAAGAGGATGACCGGCGGAAGGTCGGGTCGGTCAAAATGGACGTGCCCTATACCGGGGGCTGGGGGGAGTTCGACAAGGAGTCCAAGGACGCCAAGATCACCGCCATTACCCGGTACCGGTATGTCATCACGATCGAGGCGCGGAACCATGCCGACGACCAGTCGGCCATGGTGAAGCGGTTGGCGGAAACCATCGCCACCAAGTTCGACGGCAAGTAGCCGAGTGATGATTCGAGGGTTGATTGGGTTGCTGCTGGTGGCGCTGGTCGGCGGATCGGCCAGCGCCCAACAGGTTCCCGACACCGCGTTCCGGCCCCCGGTCCGGAGGCCCGCCTACCCGACCGGCGCCGGCCCGACGCTCTGCCTCGACGAGGCCCATCACAATTTTCACACCCTCGACAACCGGTTCCGGGCCTTTGGTGAGTTGGCCCGGCGGGACGGGTTTCGAGTCTCTGCCAACCGCGCGGTGTTCGATCTCGACGGGCTGTCGCGGTGTCGGATCCTGGTCATCTCCAACGCCCAGCCGAACGACAGCAGTTGGGACACCTACCCGACCCCGACGCCGTCGGCGTTTACCAAAGAAGAGATCAAGTCCGTCTATCTCTGGGTGGAGCAGGGCGGGTCGCTGCTGTTGATCGCCGATCACATGCCGCTCGCGGGGGCCGCCGCCCAGCTGGCGGCGGCCTTCGACATGTCGTTCACCGATGGCTTTGCCGTGGCGGGGTTTGAAGGCGGCGACGCCGAGCGCCAGGCCGCCTTTGCGAAGCCGACCCTCTTCACCCGGGCTGACGGAACCCTCCGGCCGCATCCGATCGTCAACGGCCGAGATACCACCGAGCGGATCACCCAAGTGCGGAGCTTTACGGGACAGGCGTTCCGGGTGGCGGTGGGCCGGGCCGCGCCGGTGCTGATCCTTCCCGCGGGGTTCGTGTCGCTCGAGCCCCGGATCGCGTGGCAGTTTGGTCCCGACACCAAGAAGCGGCCGGTCGGCAGTTGGTTACAGGGCGCGACGATCCGGGTCCGCGGCGGCCGGGTGGCGTTCTTCGGCGAGGCCGCGATGTTCAGCGCCCAAGTGTCCGGCGCCGAGCGGCGGCCGATGGGTATGAACGCGCCGATGGCGGAACAGAATCCTCAGTTCGTCCTCAACGTGCTCCACTGGCTGGCACGGATCCTCGAGCCGTAGGGAGATACCGCGCCGGGATCGGGAGCCCGTGGCGGTCGTCGTCGAACACCCAGCCTAACACCCACCACCGGACGCCGTCCCAATAGAGTTGAATGCTGTTGATGCCCCAGTGGGTCTTCCCGCCCACCGGCTGGTCGGACGACTCGTAGGTACTCCAGACGTGGACCAGGGATCCGATCCGTTCGGTGGTCCGGTGGATTTCCCGCTCAAAGAAGCCGACCTTCCGGGGTCCGGTACCGGACCGCTGATAGTACTCGGCCAAGGTGATCATGTCGGCCGAGGTGGTGCCGTCGGCTTTGCGGTTGAGGAGCGTGATCCGGGCGTTCGGGTGATGCAGGGTCTGGTCCCGCGCCTGATCCGGGACCGATCCCGCCGGGCCGCTCACCACGTCGTAGTACGCGTTGATGATCCCGTCGAGGGTCCCGACGTCCTCGGGCCGCGGGGCGCCGGGGGTCAGCCGGGCCTGCAGGTCGGCCGCCGAGTACCACCGGCCCCGGGCCATGACGCCCCGGCGGTCCTTCAGATTGCCTAACGACTGCAGCGGATTACCGCCCACCAGCTGCAGGTCGGCCACTTGCCCCGGCGCCACGGTCCCCTGGGTCAGGGCGTTGCCCAGGAACTCGGGCCCGGCCCGGGTGGCCAGCCGAAGCACCTCCGCCGGCGAGAACCCGGCGCGCTCGAACAGCAGGAGTTCGTCGTGATAGGCGTATCCCTGAAGCCAGGAATCGGTGCCGATCATGAGCCGGGCGCCACCGTTGGCCAAGGCCCGCGCCAATGCCAATTGGGGCACCAGCGCTCGCTGGGCTTCGACGTAATCAGCCTCGGTGAAGTCGGCCAGGTAACTGATCTTGGAACGGTCCGGGGTCCCTTGGCCCGGAAACAGCTTGACCTCGGGGCGCTCGACCAGGGCTCGGTACGCCGAATCGGGCAGCATCATGTGGTACGCCACCACGAACGTGGGCGTATTCCAGACCCCGGCCCGGGCCGTTTGTTCGACGAGGCCAGGAAACCGCGACCGGTCGATGTAGTTCCACGCCACCGTCCGGGACCGGAGTGTCGCACCCGGCTGGACTGCCGCGTCCTTCGGCACCAACTCGGCGATGTAGCCTCGGAGGTGCTCGATCGAGGCCTGCTTGGCGGCGAGAGCGCCGGTGAGTCCCACTTCGAACGGCACATGGCCGGCCACCGGCATCCCGAACCCCCGCGCCACCCGGACGATGGTGTCGTAGACGGCCTTCGGCACGCTGTTATAGACCTTGATGAAATCGAAACCGGCCCGGTGTTGGGCCGTGACTTCGGCGCGAGCCTTGGCGGGGTCGGTCAAGACGGTCATCGACGGCTGGGACGGCGGACTCCCGTCGATGATGGCGCCCGACGTGACGATCCGGGGTCCGGCGAGTGTGCCGGCCAGGACGGCGTTCCGCCAGCCGAGCGTCCCGGTGTCGCCCCACATCACCCGGATCGTGGTGATCCCATTGGCCAGGTAGGTGACCAGATCGAGCGGCCGGCCGGGGTGGGTGTGCATATCGGAGAACCCCGGCAACAGGAACTGTCCCCGCCCGTCGATCACCCGATAGCTCTTCAACGCCGGGGCCTGCTTGGTCGGGCCGACCCAAAACACCCGGCCGTCTTTGACGAGCACGGTCTGATGCTCGGTGACGCCGGACTGTTCCATCGTGAGTACGGCCACATCGACGAAGGCCGTGGGTGGCGGAGGGGCCTGGAAGAGCATCCTATTTCCGTCCGATTTTCGTGATCGTGATCGCCGGGGTCAGCCGTTGGCCGTCGGCCGGGCTCTGCTGGATCTTCCGCACCACGTCCATGCCGG
>JANMHX010000138.1:0-7374 GCA_031375485.1 Gemmatimonadota bacterium
GCGTGGGCGGGGGCGGGGGAGGCGTCGCCTGGGGCGGCCGAACCGGCGGCGGCGTGACCGAGGCACTTTCAGCCGGCGCGGCGGCCACATCGTTCAACGGCGCTCCGGAGTCGACCGGCGCGAGCGAGAGATCCCGGCCGGCCGAGTCTTGCACGGCGGCCCCTGCCCCGTCTTTCTTGCCGCAACCGGCAAGCAGCACCAGAGCGGCCACCACCAGCAACAATTTCGGTCCCATGCCCCACTCCTTCTCTAAATGCGTGAACTGAAGCCCCTTGGCCCCTACCTCAGAAAATACACCGGCACCTACGCCGCCGGGCTAGCCTGCGTCGTCGGGTCCAACCTGCTGAATACCCTGGCCCCCAAATTCCTGGCGCAGGGCATCGATGCCTTGACCGGGCCCGACCCGGTCCGGCTGGCCCGGAGGGCCGCCCTCTGGCTGGTCGCGGCCGCCGCGGTCGGTGGCCTGCTCCGCTACGGGATGCGCCAGTTGCTCAACAGTGTGAGCCGCCGGGTCGAGTTCGACCTCCGGAACGATCTCTTCTCGAAACTGATGGCCCTCCCGGCGTCGTACTACGATCGAACCCCGATGGGCGATCTGATAGCCCGGTCGACCAACGACCTCTTGGCCGCCCGAATGGTCGCCGGTCCGGCCTTGATGTACGTCGTCGACACCATCACCCGCGCCATCATTCTGCTCCCGGCCATGTTCGCCGTCAATCCAACCCTGGCCGGCCTGGCCCTGGTCCCCCTGCTGGCCCTCCCGGCCCTGGAGGGCTGGCTGGGCCGGCGGATTCACCAACGGTCGTTGGCCATTCAAGACCATTTCGGGACGGTCACCGAGTTCGTCCGACAGCATCTTACGGGAGTCCGGATTGTCCGGGCGTACAATCAGGAGACGCCGGAGGCGGCGACCTTCGCACGACTCAACCAGGAGTACGCCGAGAAAAACTATGCGCTGGCGAGGGTGCAGGCGGCCCTCGACCCGTCACTGGCCCTGATGGGCGGCCTGAGTTCCGCCATCGTGCTCCTCGTCGGAGGCCGGCTGGTCGTGGCCGGGACGATCTCGACCGGGACGTTCGTCAGCTTCTTCGTGTACCTCGCGTTGCTGATCTGGCCCTTGGTGTTCCTCGGCTGGGCCATCAATCTCGGGTTCCGGGGATCGGCGGCTATGGCCCGGATCAACGAAGTGTTCCGGGCCCCGAGTCCGATCGCCGACCCGGCAACGCCGCTGGCCCTGCCGCCGAACTGCACCGCCCGGGCCGTCCGGTTCGACCACGTCTGGTTTCGGTACCCCGGCGCCCCCGACCGGGGCTTTGCGCTTGAGGATGTGTCGGTCGACGTCCCCGCCGGCCACTCGTTAGGCGTGGTCGGCGGCACCGGGGCCGGCAAGACGGCCCTGATGGAACTCCTGGTCCGTCTCTACGACCCCGACCAAGGCCGGATCACCATCGACGGCGTCGATATCCGTCAGCTATCCCTGCGGGAACTGCGGGACGCGGTTGGCTTCGTGCCGCAAGAGACGTTCTTGTTCAGCGATACCCTCCGGGCCAACGTGCTGCTCGGGCTCCCGGACGACGGGCGTCTCGAGCACGCGGTCCGGGTGGCGGAACTCGAGGTCCCGCCCGACACCATGCTGGGCGAACGAGGCATCAATCTGTCCGGCGGCCAGAAGCAACGCGCCGCCATCGCCAGGGCGCTCGCCAAGGACCCGCCGATCGTGGTGCTCGACGACGCGATGTCGGCCCTCGACGCCCAAACCGAGGCCACGATCTTGAGTCAGCTGCGAGGAGCGTTGGTGGGGAAGACCTGTCTGGTGGTGTCGCACCGGGCGGCGGCGGTCCGGTTGTCGGACGAGATCGTGGTGCTCGATCAGGGCCGGATTGCCGAGCGGGGCACCTACGACGCACTCCTCGCGGGCGGGGGCCGCTTCGCCGACCTGGTCCGGACCCAGGTCCTCGAAACGGAACTCGAGCAGTTGCCCGCTACATCCACCGGAGCAGAAAGTCCGGCGTGAGCTTCTGGAGGTAGCCGGCCAGGCGGGTGAACTGGCCCGTGGCGATCAGGAGGCCGACGGACACGAGCAAGACGCCGCTGATCTTTTGGACCAAGCCCAAATGACGGCGGAACCGCTGGAACCAGTCCAAGAACGACTCCACCGCATAGGCCGCGACGAGGAACGGAACCGCCAAGCCGGCCGAGTAGGCCACCAACAACACCATCCCGCGCGACAGGTCGGCTTCGGTGGCGGCCAAGCTCAGGATCCCGCCCAAAATCGGCCCGATACACGGACTCCACCCGGCCCCGAAGGCAATCCCGACCAACACCGACCCGAGATACCCGATGGGCTTCCGCTCCAGGTGGAGCCGCTTTTCCTGGGTCAGGAACTCGAGCTTGATGATCCCAAGGCAATAGAGCCCGAAAAAGATGATCAAGATCCCGCCCCCACGCATGATCCATTCTTTGTAGAACCGGAGCGCCGAGCCTAACGCCGTGGCGCTGGCGCCGAGCAGCACGAAGACCAGCGAGAACCCGACGACGAAGAGCGTCGCGTGGATCATGGCGAGCCGGCGCCGGTTCCCCATTTCTTCCACGGTAAAGCCGGTAATGAATCCCAGGTAGGACGGAACCAGCGGCAGCACGCAGGGGGAGAGGAAGCTCAGAATCCCTCCCAGAAACGCGACCACCGGGCCGAGGACGACGGCGTCGCTCACGGGGCGTCCCGGCGGCCGGCGAGGCCGCCGAGGTCACGGCCGCGGCACGCCGCGCAGACCCCGTGGATTTCGGCCCGATGCCGTTCGTACTGGAAGTGGTGTTCGTCGGCCGTCATCCGGAGCATCCGTTCCAGCCGGTCGTTGCTGAATTCGACCACGGCCCCGCACCGCCGGCACACGAGATGGGCGTGCTCGCTCCGGTCCTCGGAGGGTTCGTAGCGCTTGAAACCCTCCCCGAAGTCGTGCTCGCGGACCAGACCGCTTTGCACCAGCGCTTCGACCGTCCGGTAGAGCGTCGCCAAGCCGACATGCTCGCCCCGTTCGACCAAGCGCCGCCGAAGGACCTCGACTGACGGATGATCCCGGCTTTCGAGCAGGACTTCGGCCACCAACACCCGCTGCCGGGTGACCGGAAGCCGGCGCTCCCGGAGATATCGCCGGAATCGCTCGACCAAGAGCGCGCCGTCAGCCGACGTCAGCAACGACGTCCGCCTCCTTCGGGAACCACCGCTCGGGGGGGATCGGCGTCGGCGGTTCCTCGTCCTCCGATCGCTTCGGAACCAGGGCCAGCAATTCCGCCAGCGCCTCCAACGGGCCGCTCCCGACCTCGGCAATGGCCGCCTCGAACTGGCCCCGGCTCTTCCCTTTGACCGTGAGGATGAAGCTCGCCGTGTAGATCCGGCGCCGGTCGCCGTCGATCCGGGAGAGAATGGCGGTCCCGAAGTCGCGGGCATTGTGGCGGATCGTCTTGAAAACCCACACGCCATCGATCTCGGCCACCGGCAGAGCCAGACCGATGGCCTCGACGAGTCGAGTCCACCCTTCGCTGATGCCCGGGCCGGACGGGGTCACGGTAAGTGGCGACATTTCTCCACGTAGAAGCGAAAGACATGCATGAAATCCTGGGCATTCGTCACCACGCCATACGCTTGGTGGGTGCCCCGGTCTTTGAGTTTCGTCACGACGAACTCGGTCTGGTCCACACAGATCGTCATCAGCGGTTCCGGCGCCCCGCGATGGGCGTGGAACGCCGGGAGCATGTTGCCGACCGCAATGGCGTGGAGCGCCGTCGCGATGAACACCGCCCCGGTGGCTTTGACCGTGTGCTCCCGCATCGCATCCTGCGCCTTGGTCGAATCGGCCACCACGCCGGGCAGCGGACCATCATCGCGAATCGATCCGGCCAACACATAGGGGATGGCCCGCGTCACCAAGGCATGCATGATTCCGTTGGTCACGAGGCCCTGCTCCACCGCTGCTTCGATCGAGCCCGCCGCCCGAATCCGGTTGATGGCGCGCATGTGAAGCCCGTGCCCGCTGGCGGCCGCCTGCCCGGTACTGGTCATCCCGAGCGTCGTGCCGAAGATCGCCGCTTCGATATCGTGAACCGCCACGGCGTTGCCCACCAGGACCGCATTGACATACCCGTTGGCGATGAACCACTCGAAATCGGCCCGGGCCCGGGAATGGACCAAGGCCGGTCCGACCACCCACACCAGGTATCCGCCCCGGCGGCGTTCGGCCTCGAGCCGTTCGGCCAGCTCTTCGTAGTTCACCGGACGCTCCCGGCTCACTTCCGTCGACATGAACCGGAACTCGTTGGCGCTCGCGACCCCGCCCAGGAAGCCCTCGCCGTGCACCACCACACCCTCGGATCCGTCCTCCGCCAAGCCGACGACGACCATCTCGCCCCGGACGACCTTCCGGGGTTCGACCGTCTCGAGTCCGGGGCCCCGCCGGACGATGACCCCATCCATCCGGGGCCGGGTCGGCATGATCCAGTCGGCGCCGACCTTCACATAGGTCGGGAGATTGGACGTGGTAAAGAAGTCCTCCGGCATGACCCCGTCAGACGGAGCCGGGACGAAGGTGGCGTCGGGTGCCCCGGCAAACGGGGGCTTGGCAAAATCGGGCAAGGAGCCGGTCATGGCGAGGCTAAAAGTAGGGGACCCCCCGACTCGGTATCAAGCAGGCTATCCTTCGGGCATGCTTGGGTTTATGGCAGTATTGGTGGGGGCGGCCCTCGCGGTGACGCCCCAGGACACGACGACTCGGCGCGACTCGGCCCGGGTCACCCGCCTCGACCCGCTCGAAGTCCGGGTCACCCGGGGAACCGAAACCCGCCGAAAGGCCCCGGTCGCCGTCGGGGTCCTCGATAGCACCGCGTTCCGGGGGGGGCAACTCCAGAACGGCCTCGACGAAACGTTAGGCCGATTGCCGGGCGTCTACGTGGCCAACCGGTTCAACCCCTCGCTCGACCAGCGGCTGGCGATCCGGGGCGCCGGGGCCCGCGGCAATTTCGGGGTCCGGGGCATCAAGATCCTGCTCGATGGGATTCCGCAGACCCTGCCCGACGGGCAGAGCCAGCTGACCAACGTGGACTTGGGCCTCGTTGACCGGGCCGAGGTCTTGATCGGAGCCTCCTCCGCGCTGTACGGCAACGCGGCCGGCGGCGTCATTGCCCTGAGCTCGGCGATCCCGACCGAGCCGGCGGCGGCGCGGCTCCGAACCCTGGCCGGGAGCTTCGGAACGAGCCGCGTCGCCGGCCAGGTCTCCGGAACGGTGGGGCTCTGGAGCGGGAGCGTCGGCGTGACCCGGTTCCAATCCCGCGGGGCCCGGCAACAGAGCCGGACCCTGGCCACCCAGCTGAGTCTTGGGGTCAACCGGATCATCGCCGGCCGGTGGCTCGTCAAGGGCCGCTACTACTACGCCGACAGTCCCCGGGCGGAAAATGCCGGCGCCCTGACCCAAGCCGAGTGGCGCCAGAACCCGGACAGCGCCGCCGCCAACAACTTGCTCCGCGGGGCCGACAAGTCGGTCCGCCAGCACCAAGCCGGTCTCACGGTCTCCCGAACCGACGGGCATGGCAACACCCTCGACGCGACCGTCTTCGGCCTCTGGCGCGACCTCGCCAATCCCTTGGCCACGGCCCCGCCCGGCCCGGCGGGGCCGGCCATCGGGACCTACAGCGCCATCGACCGGAAAGCCGGCGGGGCCCGGTTCGCGCTCCAGCGCCGGCTGTCGAACCTCCTCCGGCTCTCGGCCGGCGCCGACTTCCAGACCATGCGCGATGACCGCCTCAATCAGCGCGCCCGCGGCGGCGTGTCCACTGATACCACGGTGGCCGACCAGCGAGAAACGGTCACCGAAATCGGTCCGTTCGTGAGCCTCCATCTCGAGCCGACCGACCGCCTCACGGTCACCGGCTCGACCCGGTATGACCGGATCCGCTTCCAAGTAACCGACCGGTATCTTCTCGACGGCGTCGATCAGAGCGGCGCCAAAACCATGGCCAGCGGCAGCGGGAGCCTCGCGGCGAGCTATACCTTCGGCCGGTCGGGGGCGGTGTACGGGTCGTTGGCCAATGCCTTCGAAACCCCGACCACGACGGAGCTGGTCAACCAGTCCAACGGCACCATCGGCTTCAACCGCGATCTCGGCCCGCAGCGTACCGTCACCACGGAACTCGGGGTGCGGGCCGGTGGCACCGTCGCGATGACGGCGGCCCTCTACCGCTCTTCGGTTCGCGATGCGTTGGTCCAGACCCGGGAGCGGGACGGCCGGGCGTTCTTCGAGAATGCCGCCCGCCTCGTCATTCGGGGACTCGAGGCCGGGGCCACCTGGCGGCCGGCCCCGGGACAGTCCATCCAGTTGGTCTACAACCATACCGATGCCCGGTACCAGCGGTATGTCCTCAAGAACGGCGCTGCCATCGACACCCTCGACGGCCGCCAAGTCCCCGGCATCCCCCGCCATGTCGTCCGTGCCATCGGCACCGCGACGGTGGGCAGGCTCACGGCGGAATGGGACCAGCAAATCATCTCCCGGTTTTTTGCCGATGACCGCAACACGATTGCGATCGACGGCTGGAAGGCGGGCGTCACCTCCGTCCGGCTCCAGAGTCGGTGGCCGATCGCGACCGGCCGCGGCCGAACCACCATCATGCCGTTCGTGGCCGTGAACAATCTCTTCGACCGCCGGTACGTCGCCGCCGCGACCGTGAACGGGTTCGGGGGCCGGGTGTTCGAACCGGCGCCGGGACGGTGGGCCTATGTCGGGGTGGACCTGAGCGTCGGACGGGGTGGCTGACCCTCTACAGGAGACTGACCGGGTCGCGATCGATGGCCAGCCGCACGTCGCGGCCCGCGTCGAGGCGGGTGGCCGCATACCGAACCACTCTGCCTAACGCCTCGGCGGGCCCCTTGATCAGGAAGTGCCACCGAAACCGGTCCTTGACCCTCTCGATCGGACAGGGGGCCGGTCCGAGCACCACGACCGGAATGGCGTGGCGCTCCGCCAGGGCCACGACCCAGTTGGTGGCCTTCGCGGCCTCCCTCGACACCGCCGCCTCGTTCGGTCCGGAAAGCACGATATTCACCAGCGACACCTCCGGCGGATACTCCGGGTCTTTGCGGGCCGCCCCCTCCGCCGCCCAGAACCCCTCCGTATCATGACGGCTCGCCAACCGTAACGCCGGATGCTCCGGGCTCTGGGTCTGGACCAGCACCCGGCCGCCTTTGGGCCCCCCCCCCCCCCCCCCCCCCCCCTTGGGGTTACCCAGAAAACAGCCGTGCCCCCCGCGCAAAAACGGTAGATTGTTTACCCGAAAAGCCGCCCTAACCCCCCCCCAACACACAAAAAGAAAAAAGAAAACCCAAGCCCC
>JANMHX010000221.1:0-50216 GCA_031375485.1 Gemmatimonadota bacterium
CTACAACGCCGGCATCGATCGGGTTACCCGCTGGCAGTCGATCCGCGGGGTCGGCCATGATCCCGAGGTGTTCGTCGAGCGGATTCCGTTTGCCGAAACCCGGGACTACGTCCGGAAGGTGCTCCGGAACACCGCGATGTATCGCGCGCTCTACCCCGAGGGCGGCGCGTGAGTCACGATCCCTACCAAGCGCTCCGCTACCCCTCCTTCCGCCGATTCGTCGCCGGCCACGTGCTCGCGGTGCTCGGCCAAGGGATGATGGCGGTCACGATCGGCTGGGAGATCTACGAGCGGACCCGCTCGGCGTGGGCGCTCGGGATGGTCGGCTTGGCGCAAGTGCTGCCGTTGATCGTGCTGATCCTGCCGGCCGGGCAATTGGCGGATTCGTCCGACCGCCGCCGGCTGTTGATCCTGGCAGAGGCCGCGATTGGGCTCGCGGCGCTCGGGCTGTGGCTCGCGTCCCGGGCCGAAGCGCCGATCGCGGTGTACTACGGGCTGCTGGTGCTCTATGGGGCGGGACGGACCTTCCAGCTCCCGGCCAAACAGGCCATCATGCCGAACCTGGTGCCCGTCGGCGCGTTCCAAAACGCGGTGGCGTGGAATAGCGGGGGGTGGCAGGGCGCCGACATGATCGGACCGGCTCTCGGCGGATTCATCATTCACTGGGCCGGGCCCGGCACGGTCTACGCCTTGTGCGCGGCCGCCGCGTTGGTCTTCATGGCCCTGGTAACCCAGATCCAGATTCCTCCCCCGGTGCCGGTCCGGGCCCCGGTCTCCGGGCGGGGATTCTTCGAGGGGGTTCGCTTCGTCCGGCGGTCACCGATGTTACTGGCGGCCATGTCGCTCGATTTGTTCGCCGTGTTGCTCGGCGGGGTCATCGCGCTCCTGCCGGTGTTCGCGAAGGAAATCCTCCTGGTCGGGCCGGTGGGACTCGGCTGGCTCCGGGCGGCCCAATCGTTCGGGGCGGTGTTGGTCTCGGTCAGGCTGGCCCATCAGCCTCCGTTCAAGCGGGCCGGGCGGACGCTGCTCGCCTCGGTCGCGGGGTTCGGGGTCGCCATCATCGTCTTCGGTTTGTCGCGGAACTATCTCCTCTCGCTCGTCATGCTGTTCCTGGCCGGCGGATTCGACGCGATCAGCGTAATCATCCGGTTGGCCCTGACCCAACTCCACACGCCGGACGAATTGCGGGGGCGGGTCTCGGCGGTCAACAGCCTGTTCATCGGGATGTCGAACGAACTCGGCGAAGCCGAATCGGGCATGCTGGCGAGCTGGATCGGGCCGGTCGGGGCCGTCGTGGCGGGCGGGGTCGGCGTGATCGGGGTCGTGGCGGCGGTCGGGTTGGCCTGGCCGGAGCTTCGAACGCTCGACCGCCTGACCGAGGCGGGCGCCTAACGAAACAACCGGCCCAAGTCCCGGGCACCGATCGGGGCCGGGGTTGTTTGGAGCCCGGTCAGATGGGCCGCCAACCCCAGCACCGCCTCTGCGGACTGCCCCGCGGCCCGCATCGTCGCCAGCGCCGGCGCGCCGTCCCGTTTGCTCAACTTGACCCCGGCATCGTCCCGGATCAGCCGATGGTGCAGAAACACCGGCGGGACCGGGCGGCCGAGCCAGGCCGCCAGCATGATTTGCCGTCCGGTCGAGGCGAAGAGATCATCGCCCCGAATGACGAGGTCGATGCCGTGTTCCAGGTCATCGACCACCACCGCAAACTGATAGGTCCAGTCGCCATGCGGGTCTTTCAGCAGGAGATCGCCGCACTGGTGAGACGGCCGCTGGGCAATCCGGCCCAGCATCAGGTCCTGCCAGATCACTTCCTGGTCCGGCAGCAACACGCGGACCCCGCGGCCGGGGCCAGGACCGAGCCCTTTGGCGCGACAGGTGCCGGGGTACCGGAGTTCCTCACCGTCGCCGAACCCATCGGCACCTAACGTTTCCGCGATGGTCTTCCGCGAGCATTCGCAGTGGAAGACGGCGGCCGTCCGGTTGATCCGCTCGAGGGCCTCCTGATACCGCTGTGGGTTATCGCTTTGCCGGTAGGGCGACCGCCCCCCGAGAAATGACCGCGCCGACACCTCGTCCGGCTCGAGCCCGAGCCAGTCGAGGTCGCCGAGGATCGCCGCCTCGTACTCGGGCCGGCAGCGGCCCCGGTCGTGGTCCTCGAGCCTAAGGACGACCCGGCCACCAGTGGCTCCTGCCACCCCCCACGTCCACACCGCGTTGGCCACGTGTCCGATGTGGAGCGGCCCGGTCGGACTCGGGGCAAACCGGGTCGTCGGCCGCGCTGGAAGGGAACGAACATCAGGCCTCATTTTCCCAAAATAGCCCGGAGTCGCCATCTTTCGGCCATGAACCAGATTCTGCTCGCGGCACTCATTTTCCAGACGCCCGTGGCCTTGACCAAGCCGGACCGCACCCTCACCGAGCCATTTTCCCAGATCACCTCGGTGCGCGAACTCCGGAATGGCCGGGTCGTGATCGTGGACGTCAAGGAAAAACTGGTCCAAATCGGGGACTTTAGGACCGGCACGGTGACGACGATCGGCCGGAACGGCAGCGGACCGGGTGAATACGCGATGCCGGTCGGGTTGGTGGCGATGCCGGGGGAACGGACCTTCGTCTACGACCCGATGAACCAGCGCTTCTTGGAGCTCGGACCCGAGGGCGCCGTCAGCGGGCTGGTGACATTCGCATCGCTGGTGGGCCTCAAGGGCATTCCGATGATGCTGATGCCGGCTGCCGACACCCGGGGCCGGCTGTATTTCGAGTCGATCAACCCGGCGGCGATGGGCGGCGGCGATTCGGTGGCCGTGCTCCGGTGGACGGTGGGTCGGCCCCAACTCGACACCGCGGGGTTCGTCGGCGGGATGGACTTCGGAATCGAGAACAAGGGCGGCAAGGTGGCGTTCAAGCCGATGAAAATGTTCGCGCCTCAAGAGGCATGGACCGTTGATCCAACCGGCCGGTTGGCCCGGGTCAGCCCGGCGCCTTACCGGATGGTCTGGTACGACGGCGGCAAACCTACGCCGGGCCAACCGATTCCCTATGCGCCGGTGCCGGTGACGGAGGCCGACAAGGAGGTCCTCCGTTCGGCGTTCAAGCAGGGTCTGGCATCCGCCGGCGCCGCGGCGGCGGCGATGAAGATCCCGGAACCCGAATTCGCGGCCACCAAACCGCCGTTTTCCGGACGGGGAGCCGCGCTACCGGCGCCGAACGGTGAGATCTGGGTGGCCCGATCGGTCCGTTTCAAGGCCCCATCGGAATATGACCGGTTTGACGGCCGGGGCCGGCTGCTGGGGCGAGTGACCTTGGCACCCCAGGCAGCCGTGGTAGGATTTGGAAAGCAGACCGTCTACGTGGCTCGAAAGGACGACGACGACCTGATGTATCTCGAGCGGTACCGGATGCCGAACTAGCCGATTCGGCTCGCCCCGTCACCGCTCGGTGACGACCTGGGCCTTGTAGACGCCGTCGGCGCCCCGTTCGAGCACGACGGCTTTGACCTCACCGGCGGCTACCGCAAACGACACCTGGGTCAAGACGGTTGAGGCCCCTTGGGGCTGGAACTTCACGGTGATCTGGCCCGGGCTGAAATACATCAAGGTGCCGTAGCTCCCGACCTTGGCGTCGAAGGCAAACACCTGGACCGAGTCGGCGGCTTGTCCTGGTTGACCCGTGGCGGTCAGCAGGGCGCGAAGCAACGTCGGATCCGCCGATGTGGGACCGACGACATTGACCAGACGAACATTGCCACGAGTGGGGTTGACGGCCCCCGTATCACTGACGACCGCACTGAGGTTGGCCGTTCCGTTGGCCACGACCACGGTGTTGACGTGACTGGTCGACAGGGTCCCCGACAATTGGCCGAGCACCTGGGTTCCCGAGCGCACCACGAGCTGTTGGGCACCCGCGGCGACTAGGGCAATCGGTGATCCATTGCCAAACGTCACGTTCGAAATCACCTGACTATTCCCGATCAAAACATCGACGGCTCCCGTTGCCGCGGACGCGTGGAGCAGCCGGAGCCTGGCGGTGCCTCCCGGCGGACCGATCGGGGATTCGTCACAGCCGACCGCCAGCCACCCGACCGCCGCCATCATCAGTACCCTCGCCGTTCCACGCATGAACGCTCCTCGTTTGGATTTGAATCGACCCCGCCGGACGCCCGTAGGGTCAGTGACACCTGAATGACTCGGCCATGCCCGAAAACGTCACGCAACTGCCGGTTTGTGACCTTTCCCGCCTCGACGGGGTCATTCGTCCTGTGGCCCCAACGGACGGAGAACTGGTTGCTCGCATTGGCCAAGGTGAAATCGACGCGTTCGATGTCTTGGTGGCCCGGTACCGCCCGCGGTCGCTCCGCTTCGCCACCCATTTTCTCGGAGCCAGGGAAGATGCCGAGGAAGCCGTTCAGGATGCGTTCGTCCGGGCGTTCCGACACCTTGGCCGCGCCGATCCCGACCGGTTCGGTGCCTATCTCTACCGGATCTTGCTCAATCGCTGCCGAACTCTGGCCACCCGTCGCCTCTGGTGGCGTCGCATGGCCGGCCCGCTCGACGATGGGCCCGACATCGGGATCCCGCATCCCGCGGCCGCCGACGCGACCCGGGACGAGATCGACCAAGCCTTGGCCCAACTCAAACCCGAGTACCGCGAGGCATTCCTGCTCAAGCATGTCGACGACATGAGCTACCAGGAGATGCAGCAGATCACCGGCCAATCGATCCCGGCGCTCAAGATGCGCGTAAGCCGCGCCTGCGAAACGTTGCGCCGGATCCTGGGGCCGTCGTGATGGCCGACCCCGCCTGGCTCGCCGACGCGGCCGCTCGCCTTCGTTCGCCGGTCGAGCCCCGGTCCGACGGATTCGACCAGCGGATCGTGGCGGCGGTGCACCGGGATCGGAGCGTCCGCCGAGCCCGGCGGCGGGTCGGGATCGGCGCGGCCGTCCTCGCGGCGCTGGCGGCGGTCTGGGCGGGTCCCGCCAGGTCGCCCCGCACCACGGTCGAGTTCGAGATCAACGCCCCGACCGCCGAGCGGGTCAGTTTGGTCGGTGATTTCAACAATTGGGACCAGGGTGCGGTCCCGATGCGCCGGGGAGCCCGGCCCGGTCAGTGGCGGACCACGGTCCCGCTGCCTAACGGGTGGTATCGGTACGCCTTTCTGGTCGACCAGTCGCGCTGGATTGCCGACCCCGCCAAATCGATCGCGCCGGACGCCGACTTCGGGCAGCCGACTTCCCTGCTCGTGGTGGAGTAACCGGCCGATGTGGCTGATGATCCTGCTGGTGGCGACCGTGCCGGGCCAACTCTGGCAACAACGCGACCCGCGACTCTGGGCCCGCCTCCCCGCCTCCGTGGCCGGCCAGATTCAGCTGCTTGCCGACTCCGCGGTCCGGGTCCGCCTGCCCGCCGAGCCGTTGATCCAGAAGGCCCTCGAAGGCCACAGCAAGGGAGCCCCCGGCGACCGGATCGTCACGGCCGTTGCCGCGCTCCTCCGAGCCCTCGAAAGCGCCCGTTCGGCGCTCGGCCCCAGCGCGGTCGAGTCCGAAATCATGGCCGGCGCGGAATGGCTCCGGGCCGGTGGCACCGCCCCGCATCTCACCGGCCTCCGTCGGACCGCCCCGACCCGGCAACTCGCCGCGGCGATCGCCATGGGCACCGACTTGATGACGCGCGGCTGGACCGAGAACGACGCGGCCGCCGCCACCGACCGGTTCCTGACCGCCAAGGCCACCGATCGCGATTTTCTCCTCTTGCGCGACCGCATCGAACAGGCCGTTCGGGCCGGCAGCTCGCCGAAGGCGGCGGTCCTTTCCGAGGTGCGTCGGCTCGAATCCGGAGACCGGCGTCCGTGAGCAGGCGCCGATGGGCCGCGATCTCAGTCGGCTCCCTTTTGATGCCGGCGATGACGGTGGCCCAGACCCGAGTCGGCCTTGCGGCCGCGACCCACGTCAGCGGCGCCACGCTCGGACTGGGTGGTGACGTCACTTTGGAACGGAGGGGGCTGACCTTTCGGATCCTCGGCGCCGGATCGAGGCCGTTCCGCCGGTTCGAAGGCGAGGGCCGCGCCGAGCTCGGCTACCAGCATCGGATCGGGGCCGCGACCTTCGGCCTCGGCCTCGCGGGCATCCAGCGAACCGGACCGGGGCTTTCGACCGGCGTCGGACCCGTCGTGTCCACCTCGGCCGAGTTTGGGGCCTTGACCTTATCGGGAAATTTTTCTCGGTTCACAGCGGTCACTGGTTCGCTCCCGGGTTTCACCACCGAGGCCCGAGACAGCTTGGCCGGACCTGCCCCGACCGGCGGACCGGGACTCGGTTCAACCACCGCACGGGTGCTTGGGCATTTGAGCCTGGGCGCCCAGTGGCAACGGGGCCGACTGGCGCTCAGCGGCCGGATGATGCGACGCACCGGGCTCGGCCTCGAGGGCCAACGGGGTTGGCTCCTGGGCGCCGGTTGGCAGGTCGGGCAGTGGACCCGGGTGTCCGCCTCAGTCGGCCGAATGCCGGCGCAGGAGGCGGTGTATCTCCCGCTCCGCAACCAAGTCACCTTCGGATTGGCCTTCGTCCGACGCCGGCCTCGCCCGGAACCCGCGGGTGTCGTCACCCGAGTCGATCAGATGGTTCTCGAGATCGTGCCCATCACCGATGGGCACCGGTTCCGGATTCGGATTCCCGCCGCCACCCGAGTCGAGCTCAACGGCGATTTCACCAACTGGCAACCGGTCGAGCTCGGACGGACCGAGGCCGACCTCTGGGAAACCACCTTGCCCGTGGGAGCGGGTGTTTACCACGTGAATCTTCGCATTGATGGCGGGACGTGGATCGTCCCGGCCGGACTGGCCGCGGCCGACGACGGCTTCGGCGGTCACGCCGGCGTCTTGCGGATCCCCTAACCGGGAACAAGGTTCCCGGTGCGACCAAAGCGGGGGGGGCGGGCATCTCCATGGCACCCCGTGAACAATCCCTGGAGCCATTCAGTGCACCCACGTTACGCTCTTCTGCTCGCGACCACCCTGGCCTCCCGCGCCTTGGCCCAAGCCCCGGTTCCTCTCACGAAACCCGACGCCGCCTTCCCCGATCCATTCACCCGCGTTACCAGTATCCGAGAACTCCCGAACGGCAAACTGATCATCGCGGACCTGCAGGACAAGACCGTCCAGATGCTCGACTTTGCCTCCGGGCAGGCCACCAAGATCGGGCGGGAGGGCCAGGGTCCCGGCGAGTATGCACTTCCAGGAGGGCTCTTGGCCATGCCGAACGGCGAGACCTGGATCAATGACCTGCTGGGCCGACGGTTCTTAGTCGTCGATCCTTCCGGCAAACCGACCAAGACGGTCGCCCTGCCGGGCACCGGCGGCGGACCGGGCGGCATCGTCATCGGACTCGGCGGCACCACGTCGGACCAGGCCGGGCGGATCTACTTCCAAGCCCCACCCTTCAACATCGGCAACCCGGACGGAAAGTCGCCCGACTCGCTCGCGATCCTCCGGTGGGACCCCGCGAAGGGCGAGGCCGCCAAGATCGACACGGTCGGGTGGCTGATCGGTCCGAAGGGCAACGTCTCCGCCTCCGGAGGCGGGGGTCGGGTCTCGGTCAGGATCGGCGGTGGGAAGGTCTTCACGCCGCAAGAATCGTGGGGCGTGGCGGGCGACGGCGCGATTGCCCGGGTCCAACCCAACCCCTACCAAGTCCTCTGGTACGGGGCCAACGCCACCAAGGCGACCGTTGGCCAGACCCAGCCCTACACGCCTCTCAAGGTGACCGAGCAGGACAAGAAGGACGTGATCGAGTCGCGGAAGCGGAATCGCCCGATGATGGTGAGCATCGGGGGTGGTCCCGGCGGGCGCGCCGGCGGCGGCGGCAACATCCAAATACCTGACCCGGAGTTCGAGGACACCAAACCCCCATTCACGGGGAACAACGCCGTCTTGGTCGCGCCCGAGGGCGAGGTGTGGGTGGCCCGGACTCGTCCGGCCGGCGACAAGGTCCCGTCCTACGATGTCTTCGACAAAACCGGCAAACTGGTCCGGAAGGTCGCCCTCAACCCGAAGAGCACGATCGTCGGCTTCGGGAAAGGCACGGTCTATGTGATCCGGACCGACGACGAAGACCTCCAATATGTGGAGCGATACCGCCGTTAGGCATCACGGAATGGTTCCGCCGGTCCCGTACCGGCGGAACCATTCCATCATGTACACCTGAGTCCGCATCCAGTTCGAGGGCTTGGACCCGGTCCCATGGTACTCCCCTTCGAACCGCACCATCGCCGTCGGTACGCCTAACACCTTCAAGGCCGCGAAGTATTCCTCGGTCTGGCCCATCGGGGTCCGGAGGTCGAGCTCGCCCGTCATCAGAAGGGTCGGGGTTTTGACCTTGCCGACATGGAAGATGGTGCTGTGCTCGAGCCACGGCTTCGGGTCTTCCCAATAGGGCTTGTCGAACCAGTTGAAGCCGAAGAGCGGGATATCGCTGGTGCCGGCGAAACTCATCCAGTTGGTGACCGGACACCGGACCGCCGCGGCCGCGAACCGGTTGGTGTGGGCAATGACCCAGCTCGACAGTACGCCGCCGCCGCTGCACCCCGTCACGTACATCTGCTTTTCGTCGATATACCCGCGGCCGATGACACTGTCGACCCCGGCCATCAGATCGTCGTAGTCGACACTCGGGTACGCCTGGTCGATTGCGTTGCCGAAATCGGTGCCGTACCCCGTGCTGCCCCGGGGATTGGTGTACAAGGTGACGAACCCGTTCGCGGCGAAGTTCTGGTACATCGGGTTGAACCCGACGTTGTACATCCCATGAGGGCCGCCGTGAATCTCGAGAATCAACGGCCACTTTCGGTCCGGGGTAAAGGACGGGGGCTTGACGATCCACCCCTGCACCCGGGTGCCGTCTCCCGACCGGTACCAAATCTCCTCGACCTCGCCAAGTTTGGTGCCCGCCAGGAGATCGGTGTTCATCTGGGTCAGTTGCACCAATTGCGACGGCTTCTTGAGGTCGATCTTCACCACATCCGGCGGGGCGTAGAAATGGGTCCGCACCACCACCGCGGTGCCCTTTTTCGAGACCGAGGGCGCGGTCAACATGTGGATCCCGGTCGTCAGCTGGCGAATCGGACCGGTGGCGGGCGCGAAATAGAGATTCGAGGCCCCCCGATCATCGGCAACAAAGTAGAGCCCGCTGTTGTCCGGCGCCCACACCAGCTGCGCGGGGGTTCGGTCAAAGCCCTGGCTCCGAAGCGTGGCCGCACCGCCGCCGGCCGGCATCGTGTAGAGATCGGACACCCGGTAGGTCTGTTTGGTGAAGGCAAAGCCCAGGAAGGCAACCGTCTTGCCGTCGGGCGAGACGACGGGATTGGTCCAGTTGCCTTTGGACGGCGTGAGACGGCGCCGGGCCAGACTCTCGAGATCAACCGCGTAGAGGTTGGAGACCTGACGCTGCCGGTCGGCATCGGGGTCGTCGTTGCCTTCGACCACCAAGCTCCGCCCGTCGGGCATCCAGTCCCAGCCCACCGCCCCGGGAAGCCCGATACCCCGAGCGCCGACATTCCAGGACCCGGTCGTGACCTGCCGGGGCGTCCCGCCCGTCGCCGGTACCACGAAGAGGTGGGTATACCCGTTGACCAGCCATCCGCGGCCATCGGCCCGCGAATGGAGTTTGTCGACCACGCGAGGCGCCCGGGTCCAAGTGGCGCCGGCCGGCGGTGCCGGGAGCCGAACGTTCCAGTCAGGCGCCGAGGGCACCACCATCGCAAATCCGAGGGAGCGCCCGTCCGGCGCCCAGCGAATATCGGACGGCGCCTGCTCCACTCGCGTTACCTGCGACACCGCCCCTTCGGCATCCATGTACCGGACGTAGATCTGATTCCCGCCCGGCTCGCCCGGAGCCAGAAACGCGATCCGGGTGCCATCCGGCGACCACACCGGGTCGGAACCTTTGAGGAGAAACCGAAGATTCGATCCGTCGGCATTCATCACCCACAAACTCGCTTCCCAGCTGTCTTTCATCTTGTCAACCGCCCGCCGCCCAAACACCACGACGTTGCCATCCGGGGAGATCCGGGGCGACTGCACCGTCTCGTAGTCGAGGTAGCGCTCCACCTGGAAGAGGGTATCCGCGGGCCGGACCTGCGCCGCCAGGGAGAAAGGCAATAGACTGACGAACAGGAGGAAGAAGCCACGCATCACAACCTCGGGGGTGGGTAGGAACGCCATGACATTAGCCCCCCCCGCCCCACCCCGCCACTCCGCCGAGCGCCGAGTGCCGAGTGCCGAGCGCCGAGCGCCTAACCCAGCGTCAGCAATCCAGTCGCCGGATCGAACGAGGCCGCGATCCGCCGCAAATCGGTGGTCCGTTGGCCGCCGGTCCAGGTACCGGCCCGAGTGAACTGGGCCCCGTGATTTGGACACCGGAATCCGGAAGCCACGAGATTGATTTGGGTCCCGTTGTGAGGGCAGCGCCGATTGAAGACATCAAACGTCTGATCGCCGGTCCGTACCACGATCAGCGGCACCGACGCCCCGGTGACGAACGCCACCCCGCCGATTGCAGCGAGCGTCGGGAACTGCCCCACCGAAATCTGAAACCCGCCAGCGTTGGTGATGCCGCCGGGATCGCCGCCGAGCACCCCATCGCCACAACCGGCGAGGAGGCCGGCCAGCGTGGCCGTCGACCCCGTCACGAACGCCCGGCGGGACATCCCTCCGTCCGAGCACGGTTCCGGACAATCGCACATCGGGCTACACCTTGACCGCGGCGGCCGACCAAGCCGCTTGGTCCTTGTCGCTCTCGAAGACGTGGTCGGCGTCGACGATGACCGTGGCCCCGTCGCGCCGGATCGGGAGCCGGTCCATGCTGCGGGTGGCCCGGCCCGAAATGAAGGTGCCGTCGGGCTGGTAGCGCGACTTGTGTTTCGGGCATTGGAACCGGCCTTCGTCCGCCAGCCATCGGAGGGCGGTGTTTTGGTGGGGGCAGGACAGCGCAAACGCGTACACCGACCCTTGATGCCGGGCCAGAATCACCTCATTGGCCTTGTCGATCAGCACCCCGTCGGCGGCCGGCAGCGGGTAGCTGACCCCGCCCGCCCCGGCGTTCCGCCAGCCGGTGACCACGCCGATCGGGAGGGCCACCGCCGCCCGCCCGGGGATCGCGAGCGCGGCGGCCACCGCCGCCACCCATCCGGCCGCTTGCCGCAGGAATTCACGCCGGTCGCCTAACGACTCACATCCTTCGCACGACTTCGTCATCGGTTCGTTGCCTTGACTGCCTACTTGGTCAACAACATCAATCCCCAACCGGCCACCGACACTCCCATGGACGAGAGTGCCACGGTTCGGTGCAGGTTCCGCTTGCTGCCGTCCTGTTCGGCCTGCTCTGCAAGCGTAGTGCCCGCATAGGTGAAGCCGGCATTGGCGGCCATGAATAGAAGGCCATGGACGATCCGCCTGGTCCGGCCGGCCGGATCTTTTCGGCTGTCCCAGAGATTCCAGAGCCCGGTGATCGTATTCAGCGTGAAAACCGCTGCAGTCGCCGTGGCAAAGGGAGCGTGCCAATCCCGGGCCCACTTCGGTGCCGCGTCGGCTTTGCGGATAATCTGGTCGCCGGTCAGAAACGACCCTGCAAACAATGGCAGCATCGCAAAGCTGAGGTACCGGTGGAGCGTGAGACGTTTGTTGTAGAAACCGCTGTACTCGATCGAGGGGCCCCGGCGGCGGGTCCGCAAGGTGTCCTGATCGACCGGTATCAGGCCCCAGTCCACCGACCCATCCGGACGCCGCGTGATCCCGCTTTCCGCCCGGGTCGTGGTCGCGATGACCCGAGGCACGAGATCGGCCGCCATCGGATCAAGCCGCTCCGTTTCGGCCCCGCTCATTGCCACGACCGTCTGCATCCAGAGTCCGACTACCATGTCGAGGCGTGCTCCCGATCATTCATTGACGAGGGCCAGGCCGAGCAATGCGGCCGAAAACCACAGCACCAGACTGATGGCCGCGTGCCGCTTGGTGCCACTCCAACTGCTCTCGGCGGTGCCGGTGCCGGTGTGCAGCGACGTCTCATACCGTTTGATCAAGACGCCATTGGCCAAGAGCAGGAACACAACCGTCAATTTGGCGACGTAGAAGCCCGAGGAGAGGAAATGTTCGAGGTCGGCGGTGGAGAGCGCCACCCCGCTGATCGCCGCGACCGTCAGGCCGGCCACGACATCACGATGACTTTCCGTCAAGAACCGAAGCCCGCCGGCCGACCGATACGCCTCGAGGTTCGGAGTCCGAAGCGCAATCAAGTCGGCCGTCACCGCCCGACCTCCTCCCCACAACAAGGCGGCCACGTGCGCGAACGCCACCGCGGTGGGCCACACCGCGGAGTCGGCATAGACTTTGGCCCAGGGGGCGAAGAACGCGATCAGCCCTTCGACCATCGAAACCCCGATTCTGGCAATTGGCACGACCTGCGAGCGTGACACGGCGGCAGCGCGACTCCCCCTACTCGCGTCCCCGGGCGAACACCGTCAGATTACCGCCATGATGAGATTTCATCGGCGATTCGTCCTGCTGGCCGGCTTGGGCGCCGCCGCGCCGTTGGCGGCCCAGCAAGCCCTCGGCCGGATTTCGTTCCCGACCTCGGGAGCGCCGGCGGCCCAGCCCGAATTTACCCGCGGTGTCCTCCTTCTTCACAGCTTCCAGTACGAGGAGGCCGCCGAGGCATTCCAGGCGGCCCAGCGAGGCGACCCGGGGTTTGCCATGGCGTATTGGGGCGAAGCCTTGACGTACACCCACCAGGTCTGGAACCAGCAGGACCTCGGCGCGGCCCGCGCCGTGCTGGCCCGCCTGGGAGAAACCGTTGCCGCGCGCCGGGCCCGGGCCAAGACCCAACGCGAGCAGGATTACCTCGGCACGGTCGAACGACTGTATGGCGAAGGCAGCAAGCCCCGTCGCGATACGCTATACGCCGCGGCCCTCGAGGCGATGGTCCGGGACTATCCGGACGATGATGAAGCCAAGATTTTCTACTCGGTGGCACTGCTCGGATTGAGCCAAGGGATTCGGGACGTGCCGACGTACATGCGGGCGGGCGCTATCGCCCAGGACGTCTTTCGCCGGAACGACGACCACCCGGGCGCGGCCCACTTCATCATTCACGCCTTCGATGACCCGGTCCACGCCCCCCTCGGGCTCTACGCCGCCCGCCGCTACTCGGTCATCGCGCCGGGCGCGTCTCATGCCCAGCACATGACGACTCATATCTTCCTGGCGCTCGGGATGTGGGACGACGTGGCGCGGCAAAATGAAGTGGCGGCCGGGCCGGTCAAGGCCCGGTGGCGCCCCGGCCATTATACCCATTGGCTCGTCTACGCCTATCTCCAGCAGGGCCGACGCGAAGAGGCCGCCCGTCTCGTGGCACTGCTCGCGTCGAATACCGCTCCCGCGGCGCGGGGCCAGTTGGCCAACATCCGCGCCCGCTACGTCCTCGAAACCGAACGATGGGACAGCCCCGAGGCGCGCGCACTGACCGCCGACACCGCCGTGACCGGTGAAGACGGCTACGAGTATGCGTCCTTTGCCGGCGGACTCGCCGCGCTCCGACGGGGCGACCGCGGCACCGCCGCCGCGCACGTGGCCGGCCTCGAACGCCGCCATCGCGGGGCGTTGGCGACCGTCAAACCCGGCGACCCGGGGTCCGCGGTCGTCCCGATCATCCTGATCTGGTCTCTCGGCGCCGAAATCCTGGCCCACGACGGCAAGCTCGACGAGGCCGTGTCGCTGCTCCGCCGGGCCACCGCGCTCGAAGACGGGATGCCCGAGGAGTTCGGCCCTCCGGCGGTCGTGGCCCCCGGCCACGAAACGTTAGGCAGGATCTACCTCGCGGCCGGCAAACCGGCCGAGGCGGTCCGGGCGTTCGAGCGGGCCCTGGAACTCGGACCCGGCCGGTCGCCCGCGCTGCTCGGACTGGCCCGCGCGGCAACCGCCAACGGCCAGCCCGACCTTGCCACCCGGGCCCTCGCGACGCTCCACCAGAATTGGCGCCAGGCCGATTCCGCCGTCACCACTCTCCTGAGTCACCCATGAAACTCTTGACCACGACGATCCTGCTCGGCCTGCCCTTCGCCCTGGCCGCGCAAGCCCCGATCCAACTCGACACCGCGAAGGTCGACGCCGTTTTCAAAGACTTCGGCACCACCACGCCGGGCTGCGCGCTCGGCGTCTATGAGCGGGGCCGGGTCCGTTTTGCCAAGGGCTACGGCATGGCCGACCTCAATCTCGGGGTGCCGATCCGACCGACGACGGTGTTCGACATCGGGTCGACCTCGAAGCAGTTTGCCGCGGCCTCGATCGTGATGCTCGCCAACGAAGGCAAGCTGTCGCTGGCCGACGACGTCCGGAAGTACGTCCCGGAACTCCCGAGCTACGGCAAAACCATCACCATCGATCACCTGCTCCGGCATACCAGTGGGCTTCGCGACTACAACGGGCTGTTGGTCCTGGCGGGCCACTTCTTCGAAGACTTCACCAACGACGACGACGCGCTCGGAGTCATCATCACCCAACGGGCCTTGAACTTCGAACCGGGGAGCCGCTGGGACTACAGCAACACCGGGTTCTTCCTGCTCTCGACGATCATCAAGCGAGTCACCAACCAGACCCTGGCCGAGTTTTCCAAGGAGCGGATCTTCTCGCCCCTCGGCATGGCCGTGACCCACTTCCGCGACGACCACACCGCGATTCTTCCGAATCGCGCCACGGCCTACGAACCGGGGCCGAACGGCGGCTTTACGGTCGACATGTCGAATTGGGACCAGACCGGCGATGGCGCGGTGAATACCACCGTCCTCGACCTCGCCCGGTGGGATGCCAATTTCTATGATGCCAAGGTAGGCGGCCAGGCGCTGATCGACCGGATGCAACAGCGGGGCACCCTGAACAACGGCGATAGTTTGAGCTACGCCCGGGGCCTGTTCGTGGACAAATACCGGGGCGTCCGGCGGATCCACCATGGGGGATCGTGGGCCGGCTACCGCGCCATGTTGATGCGTTTCCCCGACCAGGGCGTCTCGATCGGGGTGACGTGCAACATCGGGACGGCCAACACCCAGCAACGGGCCACCGACGTGGCCGATGTGATCTTGGCGAGCGCTTTCCCCGCGGCTCCTCCGGCCGGCTCGTCCCCGGCCCAGGCGGCCGCTCCCGGTGCGAACGTCGACCCCGCGCCGTATCTCGGGCTCTATTACGCCGACGCCCTGCAGTCGGTCGTCGAGATCGCCGCTGACTCCGGCCGCCTCGTAGCCCATGCGATGGGTCGGCCTCTGCCACTCAGCCCGCTGGGCGAGGATCGGTTCGGCTACCAGGGGCAGACCGTCGAACTCCAGTTCAGCGACCAACGCCGCGCCCTCAGCCTCTCGATCCTCGGCACCAGTCAAGGTCCTTATCTCAAGACCGCGGGCTTCACCCCGACCGCCGCTGACCTCCAAGCTTTGGTCGGGTCGTATTCGAGCCCCGAACTCGGAACCACCTGGACCGTGCGGATCGAGAAGGGCAAGGCCATGCTCAAGGGCCGAGCCGTCGGAGAATCCGAGCTGAAGCCGCAGATCAAAGACGCCTACCAGGCTGATGGGAGCTTCGTCCGCTTTACCCGGGGCACCGACGGCCGGATCAACGGGTTCGACGTCAGCGCCAGCCGGATGCTCCGGATTCGGTTCAATCGGTAGCGGCGGCGCGACCATGATCCGTCGTTTGGTGTTTCTCTCTTTAGGCTTCGCCTCCATGCTTGCTGCCCAACCCAAGCGTCCCCTGGCCACCCGGGCGGGCGCCACCGTCGATGACTACCACGGAACCAAGGTCGCCGACCCGTACCGGTGGCTCGAGGACGTGGATGCGCCGGAGACGCTGGCCTGGGTCACGGCCCAGAACCACGTCACGTTCGACTACCTCCGGGCCCTCCCGGGCCGCGAGGCGCTCCGGAGTCGATTGAGCGAGCTCTACGACTACGAGCGTTTTTCCGTGCCCTACTACCGCGGTGGCCGGTACTTCTACGCTCGCAATAGCGGGCTTCAGAACCAGGCCGTCCTCTACGTGCAGGAGGCGGGCACCGGCGCCGCCCGGGAGTTGCTCGACCCCAACCGCCTGTCCGACGACGGGACCGTGGCGCTGGCGTTGACGGAGCCGAGCCCCGACGGGAGCCTCCTTCTCTACGCCACTGCGGCGAGCGGGTCGGATTGGCAGGAGTTCAAGATTCGCCGGGTGGCCGACGGCGCCGACCTCGGCGACCACCTGCGCTGGATCAAATTTTCTGGCGGGGCCTGGACTAAGGATGGGAAGGGATTCTTCTACTCGCGCTACCCCGAGCCGGCAGCGGGTGCGGCGATGGTTGGCCAGAACCGGGACATGAGGGTCTACTATCACCGGATCGGGACCGGCCAGACCGAGGACGTTCTGGTGTACGAGCGTCCGGATCAGCCCGATTGGGGATTCGGTGTGCAGGTCACTCACGATGGCCGGTATCTGGTGATGAATGTCTGGGTCGGGACCGACACCCGGCAGCGGGTTCACTACCTCGATTTGGTCGATCCGCTTCGGCCCCAGGTGACGGGCACCGTGGTCCGGCTCCTCGATCAAGCCGACGCCGCCTACGGATTCATCGGGAATCAGGGACCGTTGTTTCAATTCCGGACCGATCGCGAAGCGCCGCGCGGCCGGGTGATCACGATCGACACCAAGGCAACCGGCGCCCCGGCGATCCGCGAAACGATTCCGGAGCAACCCCACGCGCTCGAGTCCGTGGCCCTCATCGGCGGCCGGTTAGTCGCCACCTATTTGGCCGACGCCAAGTCGTCGGTCCGGATCTTCGAGGGCGATGGCCGGCCGGTCCGGGAGGTCGGCTTGCCAGGCATCGGGAGTGCCGCCGGCATCAGCGGCGATCCCGATCGCCCCGAGATGTTCTACGCCTTCACCTCGTTCCTGTCGCCGGGGACGATCTACCGGTACGACGTCGGCACCGGCGGGTCCGAGGTGTTCCGCGCTCCGAAACTCAAGTTCGACCCCGCTCGATACCAGACCGATCAGGTGTTCTATCGAAGCAAGGACGGCACTCGGGTGCCGATGTTCATCACTCACCGGCGCGATCTCGACAAGAACGGTGTCAACCCGACGATCCTCTACGCGTATGGCGGATTCGATATCAGTCTGACGCCGTCGTTCGATCCGGCCCTGATCGGCTGGCTCGAGAAAGGCGGCGTCTACGCCCAGCCCAACCTTCGCGGCGGCGGCGAATACGGCAAGGCGTGGCACGAGGCGGGGATGTTCGAGAAGAAGCAGAATGTCTTCGACGATTTCGTGGCGGCGGCCGAGTATCTCTTTGCCGAGCGCTACACCAGTTCGGCCTACTTGGCGATCGAAGGCGGCTCGAACGGAGGGCTCTTGGTCGGGGCCACCATGACCCAGCGGCCCGACCTCGCCGCCGTGGCATTTCCGGCCGTGGGGGTGATGGATATGCTCCGCTATCACAAGTTTACGATCGGGTGGGCGTGGGCGTCGGAGTACGGATCGGCCGATGATCCGCGGCACTTCCCGGTTCTCAAGGCCTATTCGCCGCTCCACAACCTGAAGCCCGGGACCGACTATCCCGCCACCCTCGTCACCACGGCGGATCACGACGACCGGGTCGTGCCGGGGCATTCGTTCAAGTTTGCCGCCGCGCTTCAAGCCGCGACGACGTGGCGGCGGCCGGCGTACATTCGGATCGAAACCAAGGCCGGACACGGATTCGGGAAGCCGATCTCGAAGACGATCGAGGAACGGGCCGATGTCTTTTCGTTTGCCCTCGCGAACATGGGCAAGCCGGGCCCGACCCCCTAGGCCGGAGGGAAAGCGGTACATTGGGAGCACCCCTCCCAAGTGACGGTCAGCATGAACCCGTCGTGCCTCACCGTGATCCTCGCTGGTCTGGCCTTGGCTGCCCCAACGAGCCGGGCCCATGCAACGAGTCCGGCCCCCGCCGACACCGGCACGGTTGCGGGCACGGTCGTCGACCCCGGAGGGGCCGGGGTTCCTGGGGTGGAGGTTTTGGTCTCCGCCGCCGGGTTGTCGAGCACCACCGACTCGACTGGGCGGTTCGAACTCCGGGTGCCCGCGGGGCAGCAAGTGTTCATCTTTCGGAAGATCGGCTACCGCCCCCAAGCGCTCTCCGTTGCCGTGGCCGTGGGATTCAAGGATCTCCAAACGATCACGTTGGTCCCGGGCGCGTTCGCCCTGCCCGAAATTCGAGTGACGGCCAAGTACGCCAAGCCGGAACGTTACGCGTACACGACGAAGTACGACGATTTCTACCGGAGGCGGCGGCTGGGTGCCGGCAAGTATCTCGACCGGGAGACCCTCGAGATGAAGACGGCACTCGCCACCCACGAGTACCTTCAGGGCCTTGCCGGAGTTCGAGTTGACGTCCGGCCCGCCGGTACTGGGAGCCGGGTCTATTTCCTTCGATGCAACGAATCGCCGCCCGCCATTGGGGTGTGGGTCGACGGTCGCCGGCTCACTCCTCCGTGGGGCATTCAGGCGACACGGGGCTACGTGCACGGAGCGCGGCTGGCCGGCACCGAACCACCCTCCCCTGAGAACGACCCCCGAGCTCAGTTCGTGACGTACTTGCTCGAGAGCGTAAATCCGTCCGAGATCGAAGCCATGGAGATCTACACCGGGCCCGGTACCATCCCCGGCGAGTTCAACACCGGCGATGTCTGCGGCGTGATCGCGATCTGGACCCGGGACGGTGGGCTCCGGTCGCCACTCCCCTGAAGACCCGGCCGCCCCGAAGATCATTCGCTTGGTCGCACTCCTCCCCCGACCTGGAACCCTTCGGCCCTGAGGGTCGAGCGCATCGGCGACACCCGGCCAAAGATTCGTTCGATCGGCGCCTGCTGCGACCGATGATGGCCCAGCGCTCTGGCCTTCCGGGCCCGGGCCGCGGGCGGCAGCATCACCAAGACGTCCACTCCGGCGAGCCTCGCCAGCTCACTCGCGCCGCCCCGCATGGCCCACGGCATGACCGGCGCCGTCCAGAGCAGCGTCGCGACCCGATGCGGCCGGCCGAGCGACCTGCCAAACCGTTCGTCAGCCGCCAGCGGAAGTGCGGTGCTGACCGCCCGGCTGATGGCCATGTGATCCGGATGCCGGTTGCCGCCGTCTGGGGCGAAGGTCACCACCACCTGGGGCCGTTCCCGGCGGATGACCCGCACCAAGGCATCGATCAACGAGGTGCCCGGCGCGTCACCCAAAGCTCCGTCGGGAAACCGATCGAGCACCACCCGCCGGATCCCCAGTTCTTTGGCCGCCAACGCCAACTCCGCAGCTCGGACTCGAGCCAACCGCCGCCGGTCGGCCAACGTCGGGCCCACCCCGCGCGCCGCTTCCCCTCGAGTGGCGCAATAGAGCACCACCCGGTCGCCCCGGGCACTGGCTTCGATGGCGAATCCGGCCGCCAGGAACGACTCGTCGTCCGGATGAGCAAACGCCAGGAGAATCCGGCCCTGCGGCGGCGTCACGAAACAGCCTGCTTTGTCGGAGCGATCCGTTTGGTCATGGCGGCCCTTGGCATCTGGGGAATTTAGCTGGAGTCCCTGGCCAACCTCTGTTCGGTCGCCTACCTTCCCGACCGTGTTGATCATGTATATACGGGGTCAGCGGACGAGTGCGAGCCAAATGTTCTTCTACGTCTCCGAGGCTCTGGAGCAGGAGTTCTGGGCCACAGCGGATACGACGGATTCTTTCGACCGGGAGCGGGCCCGCCGAGTCGTGTTTCCGAACCTCAAGCCGTCAACGACCACGATCTCGATGCGGCGGCCAGAAACCCTGCTCGTCGAACTCAAGCGGCTTGCAGACGAGCAGGACGTTCCGTACCAAAGCTGGATGAAGGTGGACCTCGCGGAACGGGTGGTTGCGGAGCGCTGGCGTCGACGTCGCGGGGCGAAGGTTTAGCCAGGCGCAACCTTTTAGAGAGGCCTTCCCTTCGCGAGAACCGGATGCGTTGCAAGCGGCCCTCGCCGACCGTTATCGACTCGAACGCGAGCTCGGTGCGGGAGGCATGGCCACCGTCTACTTGGCCATTGACCTCAAACACCGCCGCGAGGTGGCGGTGAAGGTCATGCGATCGGAGCTGGCTCGGGTGATCGGGCCCGACCGCTTCCTCCGCGAGATTGAAATCGCCGCGCAGTTGCGGCATCCCCACATCCTCCCGCTGTACGACTCCGGCCAGGCCAACGGCTTTCTGTACTATGTGATGCCGTTCGTCGGGGGTGGGTCGCTGCGGGACCGCCTGACCCGCGGGCACCAACTCCCGTTCGAAGAAGCGCTTCGACTCACTCGGGAGGTGGCCGATGCCCTCGGCTACGCACACAGCAGTGGCGTGGTCCACCGAGACATCAAGCCGGAGAACATCCTGCTGGAGAACAATCATGCCGTGGTGGCCGACTTCGGGATCGCCCGGGCGCTCACCGCGGAGGCGGGACCGGCACTTACCGAGACTGGCATTGTCATCGGAACACCGGTGTACATGAGCCCGGAGCAAGCCGCGGGAGACCCAGCACTGGACGGCCGGAGCGATCTCTACAGCCTCGCCTGCGTGTTGTACGAGATGCTGGCGGGGCACCCGCCATTCACTGGGCCCTCGCCCCAGAGCATCATCGCCCAGCATCTCACGGCGGTGGCCCCGGCGATCACCCAGCTCCGGCCCGGGTTGCCTCCAGAGATCGCCCAAGTGCTCATGCGGGCACTCCAGAAGGAGCCGGCCGAACGATACCATCCAGCGGCGCGGTTCTCCGAAGCGCTCATGCTTCCAGGCCGCGGGAAGGCGACGGGGAGATCGCGCTGGGCGACCCCGCTGGTGGCGCTGGTGATGCTCGCCGCCGCCGGCTGGTGGGCGACGGCTCGGACCTCACCCGAATCGGCTCGCTCCGTCGCGGTCCTGGCTTTTTCCGATCTGAGCGCCGACCAGAGCGGCGAGTACCTTGGCGATGGCATCGCTGAGACGTTGATCACGGCGCTCACTCGGATCACCGGCCTCCATGTTGCGGCCCGCAGCTCGGCGTTCACCTTCAAGGGCGAGAAAAATGACGTTCGAGCCATCGGCCGGGCGCTCGGTGTCGCAACGGTGCTGGAAGGAAGTGTGCAGAGGGTAGGCGCCCGCCTCCGGATTACCGCCCAGCTCGTCAACGCAAAGGACGGATTCCAGCTCTGGTCGGAGAATTATGACCGCAGCGTGGACGACGTTTTCGCCGTGCAGGATGAGGTGGCCCGGGCCATCGTGACAGCCCTGGCGCCCACCTTCCGGGCGGACTCCGGACAACGCCTGGTGCGGGAGGGCACCACAAACCGTGGCGCCTACGACAATTATCTCCTCGGCCGCTTCTACTGGAACAAGCGAACGACGGCGGACATGGGGCGGGCGGCCCAGTACTTCGAGGAGGCCGTTCGAGCCGACTCGAGCTACGCGCTGGCGTGGGCCGGCCTCGCCGATTCCTACATGATGTTCTCGCCGCGCGACTATAACGTACCCGGGACGACCACCGACGAGGTCCTTCGACGAGCCGATGCCGCGGCCCGACGGGCCAGCTTGATCGACCCGACGTTGGCTGGGCCGCACGCATCGCTCGGGATGGTTTTCCAGATCCGGCGAGACTGGCCTGAGACGGAGCGTCAGTTTCGGCACGCCATCGCTCTCAATCCAAACTACGCGTCGGCCCGCCAGTGGTATGCGGACTATCTCTTGAGCAGGGGCCGAGCCCAAGAGGGGTTCGACGAAATGCGCCGGGCTGCCGCACTCGACCCGCTGGCGCCGATCATCGGAGTCGAGCTGGCCGTCGCGTCCTCGATCCTTGGGCGAATGGACGAGGCGGCCGAGCAATTTCAGAGACTGACGAAGCTCCACCCCGATTTCATGCTCCTTCATTTCAACGGGTGGAACCACTTTTTGGTGGTGTCCGACTTCCAGCGGGCAGCCTTTCACTTGCAACGGCTGCTCGAGCTGACTGGAGTGCCGCCCGACATCGCGGCCGGAGTCGGGGAGCAGCTTCGCAACGCGGCCACCCGCCCAGCCCTGCTGCGCTCAGTCGCGGACTCCACAATCTGGGCCGATATCGGTCCGGTCGGGGATGAAACCGCGGCGCGCGTCACCGGCACGACCGGCCGCATGAACGCGTATCGGGCCGCCTACGGCACCGAGCGCAGCATCGACTATCTCGCTCGCGTGGCCGAGGAACCTCGGAATCAGGAGCTGATCTTCCTCCCAGCGTTGTTGATGGTTATGGGACCGGAGCTGCGACGGGAGCCGAGAGCCCAGATGGCGCTGCGGAGGCTGGGGGTCCAATAGCCCCCCGTTCTCTGGCGCTTGTCGCCGACCGGAGTAGACTTCACCTAACGGAGAAAACCTCATGGCCACAGTTCTCATCACCGGAACCAGCTCAGGAATTGGCTTGGCAACCGCGCTCGCGTTTGGCCGGGCGGGCCACCGGGTCGCCGCGACGATGCGGAACCCGGATCGGGCCCCCGAACTCGCGAACGCCGCCGCCCGCGAACAGCTGCCGATCACGGTGTCGGCCATGGATGTGGATGCCGACGCATCGGTCACCGACGCGATCGGCCGGATCGTGCGAGAGATCGGACCAATCGACGTGCTCGTCAACAACGCCGGGATCGAGCGCACCGGTTCCGTGGAGGAGCTGCCGTTGGTGGATTTTCGGGCGGTGATGGAGACCAACTATTTCGGTCCGATCCGGTGTATCCAGGCGGTGGTCCCGGCGATGAGAAAGCGGCGGAACGGCTGCATCATCAACGTGACGTCGATTTCCGGGCGGATCGCTTCGTCGCCGTTCGCTCCCTATACGGCGTCAAAATTCGCCTTGGAAGCCCTCTCGGAAGCACTCGCGCAGGAGGTGAAGCCGTTCAATATTCGGGTGGCGATCGTCGAGCCCGGAATTATCGACACGCCGATGGCGAGGCACTTAAGCATCGACCACCCGCCATCGCCCTATCCCCACCAGCGCCGACTCGGCGCCCTGTTCGCCGCCGCGCTCAAACACCCGACCCCGCCGTCGCTCGTGGCGGACAAGATCCTCGAGATCGCCGCGGGCGGGACCTGGCAGCTCCGGCATCCGGTCGGGCCGGACGCCGCGCCGTTCATCGGGTGGCGTCAGGCCATGAGCGACGAAGCATGGATCGAGAATGGGGCCCTCGATGACGACGCATGGTACGCGCAAATCAAAGCCGACTTCGGATTGGACGCCCGCCCCGGGTCTTGAGTCACCCGGCGCCCGCCATCACCGAGCGGGCAAATTCGAGTTCGTCCTCGTTCACGAGATGCCCCATCCCCGGGTAGATCCGCTTGGTGACCGCGGCGCCCATTCGCTCGAACACGGCCGCACTCTCGTCGACCCGAGTCTTCGGCACATGCCCGTCCACATCACTGCAACCCAGAAACACCGGCGTCCCGTCGAAATGTCCTGGAGATTCCCAGGTGGTACCCGGCGGCCCGATGACTCCACCGCTGAAGGCAACGACCCCGCCAAAACGATCGGGGTGGCGCACGGCGTACTCACTCGCGAGGCAAGCCCCCTGTGAAAAGCCGAGCAGGACGATCCGTCGCTTCGGAACCCCGCGCGACTCGATGTCCCGCACCAGTTGGTCGATGACCCAAAGCCCCGAGGACAGCCCCGGCTCATTGCTCGTCTTGTCGGCCATGAAGCTGTAGGGATACCAAGTCCCGCCGGACGCCGCGGGCGCCAGGTAGGTAAAGGCTGGATGCGCCAATACGCCAGCAAGCTCCAGGATGTTCCGCGGCCCCGCATTCCGGCCATGCAACATGATCATGACCGCCCGGCTCGACTCGATTCCAGGCCCGGCGGTGAGGACCGGCTGTCCCGCATGCGGTTGCATCGGCGCCCTATGGGTGAGTGATCGGAGGAAGCCCGGCTTCGATCAGGGATCGATGCGGCTCCTCCCAGGGCGGCAACTTGAGCGACCGGCCCAACTCCGACAACGGCTCGTCGACCGCAAAACCCGGGGCCAGGGTGGCGATTTCGTACAGGACCCCGCCGGGTTCCCGAAAGTAGATCGACTTGAAGTACTGCCGGTCGCGGACCTCGGTGACCCCGATGCCCAATCCCAGCAACCGCTCCCGGATGGCGAGTTGCTCCTCCTCAGTGCCGATGGCCATCGCCACGTGGTGTACCGTCCCAATGCCGTTGACACCGGCCCGTGCGTTAGGTGCGTGAAGCAGGTCGAGCGAGGACCCCGCCCCGCCCTGGCCGACCGCCACCCGGGTTCGCGCCCCCTCTGTCCTGGCCACCGTGTAACCGAGCGGCCCCGTCAGCAGCCCAAGCGAGCGGCCGGTATCCCGGAGCGAGAGGGTCACGCTGTGAATGCCCCGAATCGCGATCGCCCAGTCCACCGAACCCGATTCCCAGGGCGCCCGCCCATCGGCGCTGGCCTCGATCAACTCGATGGCCAACGAGGACGGGTCGTCAAAGCCGAGAAATGGCTCCCCGAATCGAAGCCCCTCGCCGGTCACCGCCACCCGATACTCGGCCAGCCGGGCCCGCCAAGCGCCGAGCGAACCCGCCGGCACCGAAAACGCCGTGGCCGTGACCTGCCCAGTGCCTTTCCGCCCCATCGGGACGCCCATGTCCGCATAGGGGAAGGTGGTCATGATCGTGCCCGGAGTACCCCGTTCGTCCCCGTAGTAGAAGTGGAAGACATGGTGGTTGTCGAAGTTGACGGTCTGCTTGACCAGGCGAAGGCCGAGCAGCCCGACATAGAAGTCGAGGTCCGCCTGGGCCCCCGAGACCGTCGCGGTAACGTGGTGCAAACTTCGAATCATGACTTACCATCCTCGGAAAACCGGCGTATCCTCAAACCGAACCCAAATCCTTAGGAATTTCAATCCCTACCCCTTCGGCCCCACCCACCGAACCCAAACTGGCCCGGGTTCTCGGCCTCTTCGACGTCGTCGGCGTCACCGCCGGCACCATCATGGGCTCGGCCATCTTTCTGGCCGCGGCCTATGTCCCGCGGGCGGTCCCCCACCCGAGCCTCGTGCTGGCGGTCTGGGTCGTCGGCGGCCTGATCTGCGTTGCCGGCGCGCTGACCTACGCCGAACTCGGCACCATGTATCCGGAGGCCGGGGGACAGTACCAATATCTCAAGCAAGCGTTCGGGCCGCTCCCGAGCTTTCTCTTCGGCTGGATTTCCCTGCTGGCCATTCAGTCGGGCGGGGCGGCCTACGTCGGCGTGGCGTTCGGCGAATATCTCGGCGTCTTCATCCCGTTCTTCTCGACCAAGCACATTCTGGCCTCCATCCCGGTCGGGCCCTGGCTCTGGCAGCCGAACACCGCCCAACTGGCTGCGGTGGCCGCCATCCTGCTGTTGTCGGCCATCAATTACTTCGGCGCCAAGGAAGGTGCCCGGACCCAGACAATCATCACCGGGATCAAGGTGGCAGCCTTGGCCGGCCTCATTGTGGTCGGCCTGGCGGTTCCCGCCAAGGTCTCGCCCGACTGGACCGGGCCGCTCCCGTCCGGGAATCTGCTCCCGAGCCTGGTGTTGGCCATGGTCTGGGTGTTCGGGAGTTTCGACGGCTGGTATCAAGCTACATTCTCGACCGGCGAGATTCGGCGGCCCGAACGTAATTTGCCGCTCGGGATGGTCGGGGGAACGTTAGGCATGATCGCCCTCTACGCCTTGGTCAACTGGGTCTATCTGCGGGCGCTCCCGATCCAGGCCATCGGCGCCTCCACCAGAATCGGCGAAGACGCCGCCTCGGCGCTCCTCGGCGCCGGCGCCGGGCGGCTGCTGGCCGCCACGGTCTTGGTCTCGTGTTTCGGGTGCATCGCTTCGACGCTGTTGGGCGCTTCCCGGATCGCGCTGCCGATGGCCCAAGACGGCGTGTTCTTCCGCCAATTGGCCACGATCCACCCGCGGTACCTCACGCCCACGGTCAGCATCGTGATGCTCGCCGTCTGGTCCAGCGTCCTGGCGTTGTCCGGTAGCTACGAGCAACTGTTCACCTACGCCACCCTCTCGGCGCTGATGTTCCACGTCGCGACCGGCGCCGCGGTCTTCTGGCTCCGGCGGACCCAGCCGGACCTCCCGCGCCCCTATCGGGCCTGGGGGTACCCCTGGGTCCCGGCCATCTTCGTCTTGGCCACGCTCGGCGTCGTCCTCGTGACCCTGGCCCAGCAGCCGAAGGAGTCCCTCCTGGGCGTCGGACTCGTTATCCTCGGGGTGCCCGCTTTCATGTGGATGCGGCGTTCCCAACGATCGGATTCATGAAAAACTCGTTCGCCAGCCTCGGTCTGACCCCGGCCCTCGTCCAGTCCCTGACCACGCTCGGCTATGAAGAACCCACCCCAATTCAACGGGAAGCGATTCCGCCCCTGCTGGCCGGGCGGGACGTCCTGGGCCAAGCGGCGACCGGCACCGGCAAGACGGCCGCGTTCGCGCTGCCCTTGCTGCAGCGGCTGCCGGCGGGCGCGCCCAAACCAGGCCATCCCTCGGTCTTGGTCTTGGTGCCAACCCGCGAGCTCGCGATGCAGGTGGCCGAGGCGTTTCATCGGTACGGGCGAGCGATCCATGCCACGACGGTGCCGATCTATGGCGGCCAGGAGTTCGATCAGCAGATCCGGGTCCTCCGCCGAGGCGTCCACGTGGTGGTGGCCACCCCGGGCCGGGCCCTCGATCACCTCCGGCGCGGCACCCTCCACCTGAGCGGCTTGACCGCCATCGTGCTCGACGAGGGCGACGAGATGCTCGATATGGGCTTCGCGGAGGAAATCGAGGGCATTCTCGACGCGGCACCCAAGGAACGGCAAACCGCGCTCTTTTCCGCGACCATGCCCCCGCGCATCGCGAAGATCGCCGAACGCCACCTCAAGGATCCGCTCCGGGTTCTCCTGGCCCGCGAAGTCGCGGCCCCAGGCTCGATGCCGAAGGTGAGACAGACCGCCTATATCCTGGCCCGTGCCCACAAGGTCGCCGCGCTCGGCCGCGTGCTCGATCTCGAGTCGCCCACGCTGGCCCTGGTGTTCTGCCGGACCCGGACCGAGGTCGAGAGCCTGACCGAAAGCCTGGCGGGCCGCGGGTACCGGGCCGAACAGCTCCATGGCGGGATGACCCAAGCCCAGCGCGACCGGGTCATGAAACGGACCCGGAGCGGCGCGGTCGATCTGCTGATTGCCACCGACGTCGCGGCCCGCGGGCTCGACATCGACCAACTGTCCCACGTCGTCAACTTCAACGTGCCCGAATCACCCGCGGCGTACGTTCACCGGATCGGCCGCACCGGCCGGGCCGGTCGCGAAGGGGTGGCGATCACGTTTGCCGAACCGCGCGAGCACCGGATGCTCCGGAGCATCGAACAACTGACCCGCCAGAAGATCGACGTGGCCCAGCTGCCGACGGTGCTCGATGTGCGAGCCAAGAAACTCGAAATCACCCGGGCCTCGATCCGGGAGGCGCTGGTGGCCGGCAAGCTCGATGGCTACCGGGTCGTGGTCGAGCAACTGGCCGGCGAGTACGACGTGATGGACATCGCGGCGGCGGCGGTACACTTGGCCCACATTGCTGGGGCCGGCGCGGGCGGTGACGACACCGAGATCCCTGAAGCTCGGCCCTCGGCGCTCGGCGCTCGGCACTCGGCTGGGGACACGGCGAGTCGGGAGCCGAAGCGGCAGAAATCGGCTGGGATGGCGCGGATCTATGTGGGGGCGGGGCGGAAGGACAACATGCGGCCGGCCGATCTGGTCGGAGCCATCGTCAATGAGGCCAAGATCGAGGCGAAGCGGATCGGGGCCATCGAGATTACCGACAAATTCTCGCTGGTGGAACTCCCCGAAGAGCTGATCGACCCGGTGGTGGCCGCGCTCCGGGCCACCAAGGTCAAGGGTAAGCGGCTGACCGTTCGCCGGGACCAGGCGACCCGCCGAACGAGCTGACGGCGGCCCCATGGACTTGGCGTTAGGCCAAATCTCGGTCGTGATCTGCACTCGGGACCGGGCCGACGGCCTGGACCGGACGCTGGCGCACTGGGCCAAACTCTTCAGCGACCCCGGCCTCGACCTGATCGTAGTGGACGACGGCTCTACGGATCAGACTCCTCTGATCGTGGCCCGGGCCGCGGGTGGTTTCCGAGGCCGGTTTCAGGCGGCCCGGACCGGCGGGGTCGGACTTGGTGCCGCCCGGAACATCGGCTGGCGGATGGCGACCGGGGACCTGGTGTTGTTCACGGACGACGACTGTTTTCCCGCCGAAGACCTGCCGACGGCCGTCCGCGCCTGCTTCGCTGACTCGAACATGTCGTTCATCGGCGGGCAGCTCCTGCCGGCCACGCCGGCCCACGCGGGGGTAGCCGTCGTCACGCGGTCGTACCGGGTCGGAGTCGCCGGACCCGGCTTCGTTCCAGCGGGCCTGATTCCCGGCGCGAACATGGCGATTCGACGGTCGGCGCTCGAACAGGTCGGCGGGTTCGATCCGGAGTTCGGCGCCGGGACGGCGTTCCCGGCCGAAGACGTGGAGATCATTGCGCGGCTCGCGGCGGCGGGCTTTCGCGGAGCGTACGATCCCCGGCCCAAAGTGATCCACGATCACGACCGTTTGACCGAGCCGGCCCAACGACGGCTCCGGTATCAGTACAGTCGAGGCCGGGGCGCGTACTACGCCAAATGCCTGCTCAACCCGAAGCTTCGACGGGCCTATCTCGGGGCCTGGGGTCGATCGGCCGCCCGTTCCCTTCCCCACACCGTCGCCGAGTTGGGTGGTGCTCTCCGGTACTGGTTTCGGCGGCGGCCTCCGAGCCAATCATAGGTCCAGTGCCGCCATCGCCGGCCCAAAGCGGGCCAGGTCCCGGTCTTCTCGATCCAGTACCAACCGATGTCCAAGGTTGGCCGCCACCCAGTCCAGTTCCCATTGATTGAACTTGTAGTGGTTGAACCGGAGCAACCCCGGCTCCGTCAACCGGTCCGCCGATCGGCCACTCGCCGCGGGCGAATGGATCGAGTCGAACCGGCCTGACCACCGGGTCCGAAGGGTATCGTTCCGGATCAAGGCCTTGGGGGCAAACGACGGCGCCAACCAGTCCGAGCACTTGGCAATGTCCAACACCCGCGCGGCGGGTTGCCCGTTGTCATCGAACCGCGACGCGAAGCACCGCTGCGGCATCCGAACGTAGCTGACCTGCCTCCGGGCCAGCTCGTCGAGGACGTTAGGCATGCCCGGGTGGCGGACCGGCACCACGAACTCGTCGAGATCGGTGAACGACGTCCACTCGCTCGCCCTCCGGAACCGGCGCACATAGTCGAGGCACGCCTCCGTTTGCCCGTAGGTAATCCGACCCTCGGCATCGCGCGGTTGCCACCGGACCCTGGTGACGACCCCTCGTTGTTCGAACCGCGCCAGCACCCGATCGAGTTCCCGGGCAATGGCCGCATCATCCCAGTGACCCAACAGGCGATAGACGTCTTCCCCCCGCTTGTTGCGGGCGGTGATCTCGAGGCTGTTGCCGTTGTCGAGGAACCGGCTGCCGCTGTTATCGTAGAGGAAGAAGTGCTCGAACCCGATGGCCAGGTGATACCGGAGCCACTCGTCGAGAAAGAACAAGTTCTCGCGGGGCAGAAAGACGGTCATCAGGGCCAATCGCCATCGGGCCGCCGCCACGGTCAGTCCCCGCTCGGCACAGCCGGGTCGCGAAACTGGAGGTCGTAGAGCCGCCGGTAGAGACCACCAGCCCCGAAGAGTTCCTCATGAGACCCGACTTCGACGACCCGGCCCTGGTCCATGACCACGATCCGGTCGGCGTCCCGCACCGTGGCCAGGCGGTGCGCCACCACGAGCACGGTCCGATCCTGCATCAGCCGGTCGACCGCATCTTGAACCAGACGCTCCGACGCCGAATCGAGGGCACTGGTGGCTTCGTCCAGAATCAGAATCGGCGGGTCGCGGAGCAAGGCCCTGGCGATGGCGATCCGCTGCCGCTGGCCGCCCGAGAGCCGGGTGCCTCGTTCACCCAACACTGTGGCGTAGCCCTCGGGCAGGCCGCTGATAAACTCCGCGGCGTTGGCCGCGGCCGCCGCAGCCTCGATATCCGACTGGCTCGCGCCGGGACGTCCGTAGGCGATATTGGCCGCGACCGTGTCGTTGAGGAGCACGGTGTCTTGGCTGACCACGCCGGTCAACGCCCGAAGCGAGCTCCGGGTCAGCTTCGTCAGGGGCGTGCCATCCATCCGGATTTCGCCGCCCACCGGATCGCGAAGCCGGGGTACCAGGTCGAGGAGCGTGGTCTTCCCCGCCCCCGAGGGGCCGACAATCGCCACGGTCCAGCCTTTCGGCACGGCAAACGACACCTCGGTCAAGACCGGATCGTCGTCCCCATACCGGAAGGTCACCCGGTCGAATACCAACTCGTGTTCGAACCGGGCCGGTCGCTCGCCGGGCCGATCGACGTCGGTGGCGGGAAGATCGAGCACCCGGAACACCCGCTCCGCGCCGGCTACCGCCCCCGCGATGGCCCCGGGAATCTGGGCCAGGCTCTTGATCGTCGACATGACCTTGAGCGCCGTCGCAAGAAACGTGATCGTCACCGCCGCACCGAGGGGCTGCCCAACGATGGCCGGCGTGGCGGCGGCCACCACGACCAAGATCAAGAGCAAGCCGCCGAAGACCTCGCTCACCATCGAGGGAAGCGCCAAATACCGCTGGGCCCGGATCACCTGCTTGCGATACCGGTCGGCATGGCCGCCGAATACGGCGGCTTCGGTTGCCTCTTGCCCATAGACGCGGATCAGCCGGAGCGCCCCCAGGCGTTCGGAGGCCGACGCGGTCAGCTCGCCGCGCTGCTCCGCCCATCCCCGGCTATGACGGCGCACCGGCACCAGCAGGAGCCGGATGAAGAGCACCAGGATCGGCGTGGTCACCAGCATGACCAGCGTCAGCCGCCCCGACATCAGCGAGAGGAAGTACAGCGACAGCCCCACGGCCGCGAGGTTCTGCGGCGCCCCCGCCAGCAAGTTCGGTACGATCGCCTTCGCCGCATCGGTATCCGAAATCAGGGTCGAGACGACTTCGCCACCCCGAGTTCGCTGGAAAAAGCCGAGATCGAGTTTGAGCAGATGGTGATAGAGCCGGTTGCGGAGATCCCGAACGATGCCCTCCTCGACCTTCGCGCTTTGCTGCTTGGCGAACAGACTGAGGCCATTCTTGACGATCAATCCGAACACCAGAATCCCGATGATCCGGATCGCGGCGGTGGTCGGATCGCCGCCGACGATCGGCGCGAGGACTCGCTCCAGCGTGGCCTCGAGCTGAGTGGTGGATGGCGTCAGGTTGCCGGCGGTGCCGAAGAGCAACTTGAGCAACGGGATCAACAGCACCACCGTCAACCCGTCGAGGCCGGCCGCCACCACGCCGGTCGAGACGCTCAGGGCAAACCGGCCCCAATACGGCGTCATGAAGGCGATCAGCCGGCGCTCGGTACTCCGCCCCGCAGGTGGCATGCGGGGAGAACCTACTCGGATCGAACCTCAAATCCCAGACAGCCGAAGGCCCGATCCTCTCCTCCGGGCCCGGCGATTCACTTACATTCGCACCGTGCCGAAGCCGACCGTTTCCCTGATCATCGCGACCTACAATTGGCCCGAGGCGTTGGCCGTCGTGCTGGCGAGCGTCGGGACCCAATCGTCGTTGCCGGCCGAAGTCATCGTCGCAGACGATGGCTCGGGCCCGGAAACGGAGGCGGTCGTCACCCGGGCGTCCGCCACGCTTCCGGTCCCACTCCATCACGTGTGGCAAGAGGATCAGGGCTTTCGGCTGGCCCGGATTCGCAACCGAGCCATGGCCAAGGCCTCGGCCGACTATCTGATCCATGTCGACGGCGACTGCGTCCTCCACCGGCACTTCATCCGAGACTTCCTCGCCGCCGCTCGGCCCAATGCCTTTGCCCGGGGCTCTCGAACCTTTCTTTCCGCCGAGCAAACCACTGAGGTCCTCGCGGGAGGCCGGTTGCCCAAGTGGTGGGACTCCCGCCTGACTCGCCCGGCCGCGGCCTTCCGGCAACCCCTCCTGCTCCGAGCCCTCTTCGATTGGCGAACCCGGGGGGTCCAAGGCCACAATCTGGCGTTATGGCGCGCCGACGCGATTCGCGTCAACGGCTTCGACGAACGGTTCGAGGGTTGGGGCGGCGAAGACAACGACCTGGCCCAGCGGCTAATCAACGCCGGCGTCGTCAAACGCCGGCTCCGGTTCGGTGGTCTGGTGTTCCACCTTGACCATCCCGCATCGCCCCGGCCGCCGAGTGGCCGGAACGATCAGCTCTTCGACGCCAACCGTCAGGCCGGCCGGGTGCGGATCGACGCCGGAATGGACCAGTCGAATTAGGCCGGAGCCTCCCAAGGCACGGTTCCTGCCTTGAAGTGCCTCGATATGACGGCCACTCTCGAACCGACTGCCCCGGCGACCACCCGCCCGTCGATCGTCGCGACGTTCTTCGCGGTGCTCAAACGGGCCACGGAACTCAACGCCTCCGACGTCCATGTCTCGGCTGGAGGCCCATTTAGGCTCCGAATTCGGGGCCAGATGGCCTCGGTGACCGGGATGCCGAATCTCGAGCCCGAACACACGGCCCAAATCGCGGCAGAAATCCTGACCGCCGCGAAAAAAGCCACCCCGGCGACCATGGCGGCCACCCTCTCCGGCCTCCGGGATATCGACTGTTCGTACTCGCAGCCAGGCTTGGGACGGTTCCGGGTCAACCTCTGTAGCCAGCGGGGATCGATCGCCCTGGTGCTTCGAACCATCCCGGTCACGATTCCGGACTTCGAGCAGCTTGGCTTACCGGCCGTGGTCCGGGACATTGCGATGGAGGATCGGGGACTTATTCTGGTGACTGGGGTAACCGGGAGCGGCAAGTCATCGACCCTCGCCGCGATGGTGTCCTACCTCAACCAGAATCGCGCCGCCAAGATCGTCGCGATCGAAGACCCGATCGAGTTCCTCCATCAAGACGCCAAGTCGGTCGTCATCCAGCGCGAACTCGGCGGGGACACTGATAGTTTCTCGAGTGCCCTCCGTGCGGCACTCCGGCAGGATCCCGACATCATCATGCTCGGCGAAATGCGCGACCAGGAAACCATCGACATCGCAATGAAAGCGGCCGAAACCGGCCACTTGGTGTTCAGCACGGCCCACACGACCGATGCCATCAAGACGATCTCCCGGCTCGTGAGCGTGTTCGAGCCGGCCGAGCAGCAATCCATCCGGTACCGGCTCAGCGAAACGCTCCGGGCCGTGGTGTCCCAGCGGCTGTTGCCCCACAAGGACGGCAAAGGGCGCGTCGCCGCGGTCGAGATCATGCGCCATACCGGCGCGGTCCAGGAATACATCGCGGACGCCGACCGGACCAACGAAATCAAAGACCTGATCGCGAGCGGCCGAACCCAATACGGGATGCAGACCTTCGACCAGCACCTCATGGAACTCTATCGGAACGGAACCATCTCCGAGGCCGTGGCCTTGTCCGCCGCCACGAGCCCCGCTGATTTCGCCCGGGACCTCGAGTTCCAGTAAGCCTACGGCATTTGCGAGCGGTGCTGGTCGAACCAGCCCTGCATCGTCGTCAGCTTCGCCATCCCGTGGCTCGGCCGTCCCCAAATCCCGTGCGACTCGCCCGGCACCCGCACCAACACCGTCTCGACCCCGAGCAGCTTGAGGGCCTTGTAGTACTGCTCCGACTCCGACATCGGGGTCCGGTAGTCTTCCTCGCCCGTCATGATCAAGGTCGGCGTCTTGACGTTCTTGACCACTGACAGCAATGAGCGTGACTCGTAGTTCTGAAGATTGTCCCACGGCAAACCCGGAAACCAATTGTCGACCGCCAACGGCGACATATCGGCGGTCAAGGCGAACGAGTACCAGTTGATCACTGGATAGAACGCCAACGCTGCCCGGAACCGGTTGGTGCGCCCGATCATCCAAGCGGTCAACACCCCGCCGCCGCTTCCGCCGGTTACGAACAGGTTCTTGTCGTCGACGTACCCCTTGGCAATCACCGCGTCGACCCCGGAGTCGAGATCGTAGAAGTCATCGCCCGGATAAGCATGGTGGATCAGATTGCCGAACTCCTCGCCATAGCTCGTGCTGCCCCGCGGGTTGGTGTAGAGCACCACGTAACCGCCGGCCGCCATCAACTGCTTCTCGACGTCGAAGCGATCGCCGTAGTTCGCGAACGGGCCCCCGTGAATCTCCAGGATCATCGGGTACTTCTTGGCCGGATCGAAATCCGGGGGCTTGACGATCCAACCCTGAATCGGCCGGCCATCCTTGGACGACTTCCACCAGAGTTCCTCCACCTGCCCAAGCCGCCGATCGGCCATGACGTCGGCATTGACCGACGTGATCGTCCGCACCGGCTGAGTCGGCCTGACGACGGCAATGTCACCCGGCACCGAAGGGGTGCTGACGGTAAACGCCACGCTGCCGTCTTTGGCCACCGAGTACGAACCACCCCCGTACGCGCTGCCACCGGTCCCGAGATTGTTGGCCACCACGCGGTAGCTCCCGTCAAGCAGCATGACGGCCACCTTGCTGTTGCCTTTCTCATCGTAGCCGACGACCAGACTCTTGCCGTCCGCCGACCACACCGCCGCGCCAACGCTCTGATCGAGTTTGGACGAGAGGACCCGTTTCCCGCTCCCGTCCCGATTCATCAGATAGAGCAAAGTGTTCTGGTAGCCGACCTTCCGGTCGTCGAATCCGAGATACGCCACCAACTTCCCGTCGGGCGAGACCACCGCCGAGCCATCCGGCCCCATCCGGTCGGTCAACTGCCGAAGCCGCCCGTCGGCCACGGTGACCTCATAGAGATCGGTCTCCAACAAATGCCGTTCGGCGTCAGCCCGGCGGCTCGCCTGGAAGACAATCGCTTGACCATCCGGGGCCCACGACGCCGTGCCACCGCCAAAGCCGCTCGTCCCATGATGGAAATCGCCCGTCGTCAGCTGGCGGGCGGTGCCACCCTCGGACGGCACCACGAACAGGTGCGAGAATCCCGGCGGTACCTCGCCCACGCCGTCGAACCGGAACACCAGCCGGGTCGTGTACTTGGCCGGCGGAGCCCATTGCGCTCCCGGAGGTGGGGGCGGCTGCTGCCCCACGACCAAGGCCGGGCTCGGCACCAGCTTGAAGAACGAAATCATCGACCCATCCGGCGACCAGGCAATCCCCGACGGCGGCTCCTGCACCTTCGTGATCGGCGAGGTTTGTCCGTTGTCCATCCAGCGGACATAGATCTGCGGAGCGCCCTCCCGGGTCGAGATGTAGGCCAACCGCTTCCCGTCCGGCGACCACGCCGGCTCGCCCTCGGTGTACTTGCCCGCCGTCAGCGGCCGGTGATCGGACCCGTCACTCCGGGCAATCCAGAGATTCGAGTACCGCCGGTCGGTCATGACATCGAAATACTGGCGGACATACACGACCCACTGGCCGTCCGGGGAAATCTCCGGACTCGTCGCATACTCGAGATTGAAGATGTCCATCGGGCCGAGTTTGGTCTTCTGGGCCTCGGCGGTGGTCGCCAGAAGGCAGAGTAGAACCGCCGCAATCCGCTTCATGCTTTCTCCTTAGAAAACGCCACCCGTCGAACCCGTCCGGATCCCACGGTCACCCCGGTCACTTTGCCTGCCTTGTCCCGCACCGCCCGAATCACCAACTGGAGGCCCCCGGAACTCGCGGTATACGTATCCCGGAACACCGCGGCCAACGGAGCCGCCGAGAACTTTCGCCGCTCGAGCGACAGGGTGTCGCCGGCCAGGCGGATCAGCCAGGTGACACCGATCTCATCGCTGGTATAGCGGCCGGCCAGTGCCGCCCGGTCAGCCGCGGTCGGGGTCCAAGTTTCAACCCGAGCGTACCGCGTCGGTTCCCCGTTCCCGGATCGGACCACGACGCCGTTCGGCACCACCTGGAGCCGCCCCGGCCCGTTGGCGATCGCATAGGCGTCGTCGGTAAGGCGCCGGAGTCGGAAGCTGGTCTGACCCGTTTTCCAGCCCAACCGGGTGCCTTCGATTTCAACGGTGGCAATCCCTTCGGTTTGCTCGCTCCAGTAGAGCCCGGTGGCATTGACCAACGCCCCGCTGGCCACCGAGTCCCCAGGGATCCGGACCGGCTGGAACTCGCTCGCGAAGAACCGATCGGCGGTTTGCTCGCCCAACAGCACCGGGTTGGCTTCGTTTTGGTTACACAACACCGACACTCCCCCCTTGAAGCTCGGGAAGTGGAGCAAATGGGTCCGGTAGCCTGGATCACCACCGGAATGGGAGATCGTCGGTACCCCCCGATAGCTTCCATGCTGGATCCCGAGCGCATACTTGAGCGTATCGCCGGACGTCAGGACCGCCGGGGTCAGCAGGGTCCGAAGGGCCTCCGGCCCGCCGACCAAACCTTCATCCAGGTGCCGGTGCCATTGCACCAGATCGAGCACCGTCGTGAACAGGCTGGTCGCTCCCACGGTGGAGTAGTTGGGCACGGTTTCTTTCCAAGCGCCTCGGTATCCGTAGCCCCGCGTCCTGCCCGGCACCACCATGCCGTTGTCGTCATGGAAATGAGTCTGGGTCATGCCCAAGGGCCGGAAGATGTTCTCCTCGGCATACTCCCGGAGCGACTTCCCAGTGACGCGCTTCACAATGATCGCGGCCAACGAAAACCCGGAGTTGCTGTAGAGCCAGTCGGTGCCCGGAGCGAAGTTGAGCGACCGCTGCCGGGCCACGATCTCGAGCACGTCCGGTTCGGTAATCAGGTCATCACCGAGGCGCCAACCGGCGGTCATCAACAGACTCCACTGGTCCCGGATCCCGCCCGTGTGGGTCAGGAGGTGGCGAATGGTCACCACCTGGCCATAGGAGGGCAGCTCCGGGAGGTACTTCCGGATGTCATCGTCCAGCGAGACGGCCCCGCTCCGGGCCAGCAACACCAGACTCATCCCGGTGAACTGCTTCGACACCGACGCCACGTGGAACACCGATTGCGGCGTGATGGCGAGGTTTTGGGCCAGGTCTGACATCCCGAAGCCCCGGGCGGCAAGCACCTTCCCATCGCGACTCACGGCCACCGCGCATCCGGGCCCATCAGTCCGATCGTAGTTGGAAAAAACCGAGTCGAGCACCTCCGGACGCTGGGCCTCGGCGACGGGAACGACCACCAAAGCCAGGAACGATCCGAGAACGACAGCCTTCATTGAGAACCCCACGCTCGACAGGATGCAAAAGTGTATCCCGAAACTCGGGCTGAGGCTAGCGGCGGCGGGACAACTCCATGAAGACCCGGGCCAGAATCATGTCGACCCCAACCTGATTGTGCCCGCCCTCCGGGAGGATGATATCGGCGTAGCGCTTCGAGGGCTCCACGAATTCGAGGTGCATCGGGCGAACCGAGCCGAGATACTGCCGGATCACTCCATCCATCGACCGGCCCCGCTCCGACACATCCCGTTGTAAGCGCCGGATGAACCGAACGTCATCCGCCACGTCGACGAAGATCTTGATGTCGAACAAGGCCCGAAGCCTGGCATCGGCAAACAGCATGATCCCGTCGACGATGACCACATCCTTCGGGTCGACCCGAACCCGCGCCTCCGCCCGGGTGTGGGCCGCGAAGTCATAAGTCGGCTTCTCGATCGGCTGCCCGGCCCGAAGCGCCTCGAGGTGGGCCACCAGGAGATCGGTGTCAAACGCATCGGGGTGGTCGAAGTTGACCGCCATCCGCTGCGCCAACGGGAGATGACTCAGATCCTTGTAATAGGCATCCTGGTCGACGAAGGCGGCATCGAGCCCCAACTGGTCGTAGATCCCCCGCGACACCGTGGTCTTTCCCGAGCCCGAGCCTCCAACCACCGCAATCAGCAGCGGCCGACTCGTCGTCGCGGTCATTCCTCCTCGGATCTCATCCCGGCCTTGCTCTCCGCCGCAACCCTGGCAGCCACCTCCGGCGGCGCCTCGGCATACCCGTGGAAAGTCTCGCGGTGCGCCCCGCGGCCATGGGTAATCGAATGGAGCACGGTCGAGTACTTGTACAACTCGGACTGCGGCACCAGCGCGGAGATCTTGGCCAGGCGGCCCACCGCTTCGGTCCCGACGATATGGGCCCGCCGCGGACTCAAATCACCCAGCACATCGCCCATCAACTCGTTCGGCGTGAAGACGGCAACGTCCATGATCGGCTCAAGCAAGACCGGCCGGGTCTTCGGCGCCACGTTCCGGAACGCCAGGATGCCGGCCATCTTGAAGGACATTTCGTTCGAATCGACGTCGTGGTAGCTCCCGTCATAACACTCGGCCCGGAAATCGACCAACGGATACCCCGCCAACGTCCCGCGGGCTGCCGCTTCCTGAATCCCCCGGTCAACCGCCGGAACGAACTTCCCGGGAATGACCCCACCGACGATCCCGTTCACGAATTCATAGCCGGCGCCCCGCGCCCGTGGCGAAAGCCGAACCCAACAGTCACCGTACTGGCCTCGCCCGCCGGATTGCTTCTTATGCTTGCCCTGCCCCTCTGCCGTCGCCCGGATGGTTTCCCGGTAGGCCACCCTGGGCCGGGCCAACTCCGCATGGACTCCATACTTCTTCTGAAGACGCCCGAGGAGAATCTCGAAGTGGCGTTCCCCCAAGCCGCGAATCAGCGTCTGGCCGAGCTCCGAGTTGTATTCGAAGTGGAAGGTCGGATCCTCTTCGTGGAGCCGATGCAGCCCTGCCGCCAGTTTGTCCTCCTCGCCCCGGACCCTGACCACTACCGCGGCCGTGGCCTCCGCCTCCGGGAACTCGATCGGGTCGAGGTGAACCTGGTGGTCCCGTCGGCAGAAGGTGTCGTTGGTGTGGGTGTCCTTCAACTTCGCCACCGAGCCGATATCGCCGGGGAACAACTCAGCCACCTCAAACCGTTCCCGGCCCTGCTGGACCGACAGATGGGCCAGTTTCTCCGCCACGCTGTGCTCGTGGTTCCAGACCTCGTCTCCGGTCTTGATGTGCCCCGCGTAGATCCGGAACAAACTCACGTCGCCGACGTGGGGTTCGGAGACGATCTTGAACACCCGGCCCACCAGCGGTCCGTCCGCCGGACGCGGAACCTCGAGCGGCGATGGGAAAAGCTCCACCATTTCAGTGAGCAGGGTCCGCACCCCGAAGAGATGTTCGCCGCTCCCACAGAACAAGGGCACGATGTCACCGGCCAGAATCGCCTTCTTCATTGCGGGCACCACTTCGTCGCGCGTGAGCGTGTCCCCGCTGAGATACTTCTCGATCAGCCGCTCGTCGGTGGCGGCCACGGCCTCGGTAAACTGATCGGTGTAGCGGGCAAACGCGGCCTGATACTCCGGCGGAACCGGGCCTTCGTCATACTCATCGGCCCGGGTACCGGCTTTGAACATCTGGCAGGTCCCGGTAAACAGGTTGAGCACGCCTTTGAACGCCGCCCCGTCGCCCACCGGTATTTCCACCGGCAAGACCTTCGGCGTCAGATGTTCCTTGATGTCGTTGAACACCTTTTCGAAGTTGGCGTGCTCCTTGTCCATCTGGGACACGAACAGGATCCGGGGCACGTGCAACCGGTCGCAGTGCTCCCACACCCGCTCGGTCCCAACCTCGACACCCGCCGTTCCCGACACGACCACCACCGCCGCGTCCGCCACCGACAACGCGGAGGCCACCTCGCCGTAGAAATCGAGCAGACCAGGGGCATCGAGCAAGTTGAGCTTGGTGTCCATCCATTCGGCCAACCCGAGGCCCAGACTGATCGAGTGCTTTCGCTCGACCTCGTCGGCCGAGGTGTCGGTCAGCGTCGTGCCGGCCTTGATGGAACCGTGGCGTTTACTGGAGCCTGAAACGAAAGCGAGGGCGTCAACGAGGGTGGTCTTTCCAGAGGAACCGTGGCCGACGAATGCCACGTTCCGAATTGCTTCCGAGCCGTAGGTCTTCACGGGGCCCCGCTTTCGACAAAGTGGATACCGGGATAGTGCGCCTCCGGCGGAACCTTGTCAAATGCCGGCCGTGAGATCGGAATGAAGATCCGATCAAGAACGGCCGGGGGGGGCTAGAGTTTGGCCTTGACCTGCGCGGCGAGAGCCTTGAGCGCCGTGAGATCCGCCGCGGAGACTTTGGACCCGGCCTCTGTAATGGCCCCATCGATCTGGGCGATCGCGAAGCTTCGGCTCGCGGCATTTGGGGGAATGTCCCCGCTGTTCAGCCGTTCCAGAATGTGTTTCAGAGAGAACGTCGCCACCGCCGTTGTCCAGGCATTCGGGGCGTGGTGGACCCCGCCACGCACCCCCGCATAGATGGATTGGCCCTCGGCCCAACTGTTGACAGGCCGCGCCACCTGACTCCGAAGGGCGACGAACGTCGCATGGCGCCTGAAACCACGGTCCGCCAGCAAATCCTGGAGGTAGAAGGTCGGGTGTTGACCCGGCTCGAACATCCACCCGAGATACATCCAATCAATCTCGTTGGCGACGGCGTTGGGGACAGCGGTGGACCCGGCGGACCGCACCCGCCTCGCTACGTCCCCGGCGTTCCACCAAAGTTGGTGGGCCTCGACCCCAACCGACTGGGTGCTCCCATTTCGAAGCATGTGCTGAGCGATCAGTGTCGCCGTCCAGCGTCGGAGGTCGAAGCAGGTCCGATAGTTGACGCGCGAGGGGACATTGAGAAGGCACGGTGCGTCCGGATTGGCCGCGTCCGTCTCCGCCGCCCCAATGGCGACGACCGCAAGATTCAGATTCGCGGTCGTCGGGCTCGCCTGATACGCCGCCAGGGCGTTTTGAGCTCGGTTCCCGGCGTAGGCAAAAATCGAACGCGGAGGAGCTGAGTCCGGGAGCCAGTCGAGATTTGACCCCTCATCTGACCATGTCGGCAGGGCGACCGCTACGGGCGTTGCGAGTGGGCTGATCGCCAGCAGTTGCGCGGTCGTCAGTGTGGGCCAGGCATCCTGGCCGAACAGATTGACCGCGAACTGGATATCGTCGGAAACAGTTCGGCCCCCCGGCTGAAACAACGAGACCTTCTCCGCGACATGGGCGGTGTTGAGCGATCGAATGTACGCCACGATCCGACGGGCCGTGGTCGTATCGACATGCTTGACCGCCCGACGGATGATCGTCGTATCCGAATACGAGAAAAAGGCGAGATCGAACCCATCCTGCGACGCATGGCACGACGCGCACTCGCGCTGAACCGCCGCCAGCCCGAGCGCGAGGTCGCTCCCGGCCGGCGGTGGCGGGGGGGGCGGCGGCGGCGGTGAACCGGGAGGCGGTGACCCAGGAGGGCCCAACGGACCGTCGGCCCCGGCGCAGGCCCCGAGGAGTGCCACGGTCAAGATCAGGCCGACGGCCGTGAACTGGATTCTCATCCTTCACACTCCCTGATAGGGCCCAAGATGACAACCCGGTGACGATGAACCCGCCGGAGAACGCACACGGCCCGGGCCGACTCGAAGTGACCGGTGACGCCACCGGTCCCCCTGACACCCCCAGTGAATCTATCCTAAGCTACCTCGCCTGGCGTGGCGTATATTCCTCCACCCTTCTCGAAGCCCGGTGCCATGTTCCGCAGGACCTGCCTTGTACTCCTCGGCGTGGCCGCCCCCTTCGCGGCCGCCGCCCAGTCCAGCCGGTACTTCCCGGCCAAGGGCGACTGGCAACGGCGCTCCCCCGCCGAGGTCGGGCTCGACTCGGCGGCCATCGGTGCGGCAGTCAATTTCGCCCGCTCCGCGGATATCGGATGGCCGACCGATCTGGTCGAACAGATCAAGAAGAACACCGCCAAGGAACCGTTCCCCGCCATCGTTGGGCCCGTGAAAGATCGAGCCCAGACGAACGGGGTGATCATCAAGAACGGATACCTGGTGGCGGAGTGGGGCAATACCGGCCAGGTCGACATGACCTTCAGTGTGGCCAAGAGCTATCTCGCAACCGTCGCGGGACTGGCGTTTGACCGAGGGCTGATCCCCGACCTGGACGCCCCGGAGGGCCAACTCATCAGGGATGGCGGATTCGACAGCCCCCACAACGCCAAGATTACCTGGCACATGCACCTGAACCAGACCAGCGAATGGGAAGGGACGCTTTGGGACAAACCCGACGTCGCCGACCGGCGGCTGGGCTACGACCGGACCCTTACCGAACCCGGCACCACCTGGGAGTACAACGACGTCCGCGTCAACCGGCTGGCCCTGTCCCTGCTCCGGCTGTTTCGGAAACCGCTGCCCGACGTCTTCAAACAAGCCTTCGCCGACCCGATCGGGATGTCCGACAGCTGGCGCTGGCACGGGTACTTCAACGCCTACGCCGAGATTGAGGGGCGGCGGATGCCCTCGGTGAGCGGAGGCGGCCACTGGGGCGGCGGGTTCTGGGCCACCACCCTTGATCACGCCCGGTTTGGCCTCCTGATGGCCCGCCGCGGGAACTGGGCCGGGAACCAACTGCTGTCCGAAAGATGGATCGGCCAGGCCCTGACGCCGACTCCGCTCCGCCCGGTCTACGGCTACATGTGGTGGCTGAACACCGGCCGATTACAATTCCCGGGTGCGTCCGCCTCGAGTTTCTTTGCGCTGGGGGCCGGCGGGAACGTCATCTGGATCGACCCCGACCAGGATCTGGTGGTCGTGGTCCGATGGTTCGACAACGCCCGGACCAACGAATTCATGCGTCTCGTGTCCGCCTCTCTCACCCCGAAGCCCTAGGACCCCTTGTCCACTCGAAGAATCCATCTCGCCGTCCTCGTCGCGGCCCTCGGGTATTTCGTCGACGTCTACGACCTGTTGCTCTTCAGCATCGTTCGCGTTCCAAGCCTGATCAGCCTCGGCGTCGCCCAAGCCGACGTGCTCGCGGTCGGGGTTCGGCTCATCAACATGCAAATGACCGGACTGCTCCTCGGCGGCATCGCCTGGGGCATCCTTGCCGACAACTACGGGCGCCGGTCGGTTCTGTTCGGATCGATCCTGATGTATTCCCTTGCCAACATTGCCAATGCCGGCGTCCAGACGGTGGATCAGTACGCCTGGCTCCGGTTCATCGCCGGGATCGGCTTGGCCGGCGAACTCGGGGCCGGCATCACGCTCGTCGCCGAGATCATGTCCCGCGAAGGGCGCGGCTGGGGAACCACCATCGTTGCGAGCCTCGGCCTCCTCGGCGCCGTGGTCGCAGGCTTGGTCGGCGACCTCTTCCCTTGGCGGACGGCCTATGTCATCGGAGGTGTACTGGGCCTGTCGCTGCTGGCCCTGCGGATCGGCGTCACCGAATCAGGCATGTTCGAGGCGGTCAAGAAGAAGGCCGTCGGCAAGGGCAACATGCTGCTGCTGTTTTCGACGCCGACCCGGGCTCTCCGCTACTTCTCGGTCGTTCTCGTCGGGCTCCCGACCTGGTTCGTCATGGGCATCCTGGTCACCTTCTCGCCGGAAATCGGGAAAGCGCTCGGGCTCGAGACCGCGCCGACGGCCGGCCGGGCGGTCATGTTCGCCTACATCGGCGCCACCTTGGGCGACCTCCTCAGCGGATTCTTGAGTCAGGTCCTCCGAAGCCGGAAAAAGGCCCTCCTGATCTTCATCACGCTCTGCGGCCTCGGCATTGCCAACTACTTCGTCATGGGCCGGGGCTCGCTGTCCGCATTTTATCTGGCCTGCGGCATCCTCGGGGCAACCTCAGGCTACTGGGCCGTCTTCGTCACGGTAGCGTCGGAGCAGTTTGGCACCAACCTCCGGGGCACCGTCGCGTCGACCGCGCCGAACTTTGTCCGGGGAGCGGTCGTGCCGCTGACCTTCCTGTTCCAGGCCCTGAAGCCCGAGCTCGGGATTCCCGGCAGCGCCATGGCCGTCGGCGCCGCCACCCTGGTCATCGCGTATCTTTCGCTGGCCGGACTGGAAGAGACGTTCGGAAAGGACTTGGACTATGTGGAGTCATAACCGCGCGATCGGGGTCGGGCTCGCGCTGGCCACTGGATGCGGAGGCACCCGCCCGGTCGAATCGGTTGGACCGAACGCCTCGTCGCCCCCCGCCGTCCTGGCCCTGGTCACCGCGCTCGCCCACGACTCCCTCGAGGGACGGCTCACCGGCACGCCGGGGATCGCCAAGGCCGCGGGTATCATCAGCCGCGAAATGGCCCGAATCGGACTGACCCCAACCGGGGACAGCGGCTATCTCCAGCGAATCCCGCTGATCGTGACGACGCGGGTCGTCAACCAGCGCGAGGTCGCGGCGATCAACCTGGCCGCCAGTTTTGCCGCGCGCGACTCGTTTCCGGCTGACAAACGGGTGCCGGGGTTCAATATCTTGGGCAAACTCGAAGGCGCCGACCCGGCGTTGGCCAAAGAGCACCTCGTGGTCGGGGCCCACTACGACCACATCGGCGTTCGGGCCCACCCGAGCGGCGACTCGATCTTCAACGGCGCCGACGACGATGCCTCCGGCGTCGTGGCCGTGCTCAAGATCGCCGAGCAGCTCAAGGCCGGACCCCGACCCCGCCGCACCATCATTTTCGCGGCCTGGACCGGCGAAGAGCGAGGGCTGCTTGGCGCTCGGTGGTATTCCGACCACCCCGTCCTCCCTCTCGATCAGATGGCACTCAACCTCGAGATCGAAATGATCGGCCGGCCCGACTCCCTGGCCGGCGGCCCCGGCCGCGCGTGGCTCACCGGCTACCAACGGAGCACCAAGGGGCCGGCATTGGCGGCGGCGGGAATCCCGATCGTTCCCGACAAACGGCCGGCCCAGAATTTCTTCCGCCGGAGCGACAACTACCAGTTCGCGCTCAAGGGTATCGTGGCGCACACCCTGTCCAGCTATAACATGCACGTCGACTACCATCAGCCCAGCGATCAGGCCGACAAAGTCGACGCACAGCACATGACCTCCGTCATCAATGCGGCCGCCAAAGCCGTCCGGCTCCTGGCCGACGGACCCAAGCCGGAGTGGAACCCCGGCGGCCGCCCAGCCCCGACCCCACGGCAGGACTGACCGCGATGATCCATACGAGCCGGTACCCGGACGTCCGCTATCCGAACGTCGCGTTCTCGACCCTCGTGCTCGATCGGATGAAGGAACGGCCGGACCAGGTCGCCATGATCGACGCGGCCACCGACCGCCACGTCACCTGCGGGCAAATCGTCGACGACACCCGCCGGCTGGCGTCGGGACTGGCCCGCCGAGGGTTCGGACCCGGTCAAGTTCTTGGTGTGTTGCTCCCCAACGTGGTCGAGTATGCCGCCATCCTCCTCGGCGTCAGTCAAACCGGCGGAACCTCGACCACGATCAACCCGCTCGCCACCGCCGACGACTTGGCCGTTCAACTGGGCGAGACCAAAGCCCGCTTTCTGGTGACCATTCCGGCCCTCCTCGATCGGGCCTTGGATGGCGCCAAGCGCGCGGGAGTCGATGAGGTGTTCGTGCTGGGCACCGCAGCCGGCGCGACCCCCTTCAGCACTCTGTTCGACCCCGATCCGATCACCGTCGAGGTCGCCGTCGATCCGACCACGGCCATCGCCCTCATGCCGTGGTCGAGTGGCACCAGCGGCCGCCCGAAAGCGGTCCTCCTGACCCACGAATGCATCGTCGCGCAGTTACACCAGTTCGCGACGATTCAACAACCGGCCGGGAAGGATTCGGTCGTCGCGGTGCTGCCGTTCTTTCACATCTACGGACTCACCCTGATTCTGCTGACCAACCTGTGGAAGGGCGGTTGCCTGGTGGTGATCGCCCGGTTCGAGCTGGAACCATTCCTCGCCGCCATGGCCAAGTACCGGATCTCGGTGGCTCCGCTGGTCCCACCCATCGTGGTCGCGCTGGCGAAACATCCGGTGGTCGACCGCTACGACCTGTCGGCTCTCCAAACGATCATGTCGGGCGCCGCACCGCTCGGTACGGAAATCGAGGTCGCCTGCGGCGAGCGGCTCAAGTGCCTGGTGGCGCAGGGCTACGGCATGACCGAGTTGTCGGGCGCGAGCCACCTTTCGCCCCGGAGCGCGGCAGCGATCCGTCACGGCTCCGTTGGCTTCCTGGTTCCGAACCAGGAAGCCCGGATCGTCGATCCGGCAACGGGTCTCGACCAGGACGTCGGAGGCCGGGGCGAGGTCCTGCTGCGGGGGCCTAACGTCATGAAGGGCTACCTGAATCGCCCGGCCGAAACCGCGGCCACGTTGGATCAGGACCGCTGGCTCCATACCGGCGACATCGGCTACGTCGACGCCGACGGCTACTACTACATCGTCGATCGGGTCAAGGAACTGATCAAGTACAAGGGCCACCAGGTGGCCCCCGCCGACCTCGAGGCGGTCTTGCTGACCCATCCGGCCATTGCCGACGCCGCGGTGATCCCGAGCCCCGACCCCGAAGCGGGTGAGGTCCCCAAAGCCTTCGTGGTCCTGAAATCACCGCTCACCCCCGACGAGATCATGACCTACGTCGCCTCCAAGGTCTCGCCGCTCGACAAGGTTCGCCGGGTCGAAATCGTCGAGTCGATCCCAAAGTCTCCATCGGGCAAGATTCTCCGCCGGATCTTGGTCGAGCAGGAGCGCGCGAAGGCCGCGGCCCAATGAAGACTTGCTGGCTGCTCGCGCTCACTCTGATTGCGAATCTGGTCCAGGCCCAAGCCCGGCCCGCCGGGCCGGATTCGTTGACCCGCCGGGCCATGGCCCTGGCCTACCTCCGGATCGAACTCGCCGTCCGCGATCGACCGCTGGCCGCCGACCGGATGGCCGAGACCAACCAAACCTTCGACCGGGCCACCCTGGCCTTCTTCGGGGGACGGTACCAGCAAGTGATCGGAACCCTCGACTCGCTCGGCACCATCATCGAAGCCGATCCGGCCGTCGGACCCCGCCACCGAGACGAGGCCCTCCGTGCCTTGGACCGGCCTTCCGGCGAACGACACGTCATCTCCTCGCCAGACGGCGAGGTCCCGTACCGGCTCTATCGCCCCCAATCGATCGGCAATCGCCCGGCCCCGGTGATCGTGGCCCTCCATGGCGCCGGTGCCGACGAAACCGCCTTCCTCGAAGCCTACGGCGCCGGCCGGATCCGCCGCCTGGCCGACAGCTTGGGCTTCATCGTCGTCACCCCGTTCACCAACGCGATGATGCGGAGTTCGGTCAACCTGCCCCGGCTCCTCGACGACGTGGCCGCCCGAGGGGCGATCGACCGGGCCCGGGTCTACCTCCTGGGTCATTCGTTAGGCGGCGGCACGGCTTGGCGGCTGGCTCAGGACCAGGCCGGCTTGGTTGCCGCCGTAGTCTGTCTGGCGGGGGCCGGGGCAGTGTCGGCCACCACCGGCGCCGGCCTCCCTCGTACGCTCGTCGTCGGCGCCTCAGTCGACCCCGTGGTGCCGCCGGCCCGGCTCAAGATCGCCGTCGATCAGGCCCATGCGATTGGCTGGAACGTGGAATACCGCGAACTCCTGAACCAAGGCCACACCCTGATGGTCGGCGCGTTCCTCGACCAGGCCGTAGCCTGGCTCCTCACCCCGAAACCCTGAGACCTGAATGAGCGCCTCACTCGACTGGGCCTATCTTCGCCCTGGCTGAATGACCTGCAAACGAACGCAAGGGTTCCTTGCGTCAGCCAACGCCTCGGTCACGACGACGGTCGATGCGAAGAAGCACACCATCAGCGCCAAGCACGCCTTCGAGGTGCTGGAGGGAATCGACGAGATCTACGCCACCAAAGGCAAGAAGGTGGTACACCTCGTCTTGAAAGGCGCTCACCCGTCCAAGGAGGAGATCACCGCGCTGTTGATCGGACCGAGCGGCAACCTCAGGGCGCCCACCGCTCGCAAAGGCCGAACGTTGTTGGTTGGATTCGACGAGGAGACCTACCGGCGGTTCGTGAAGTAGCCCTCTATGGCAGCGCCTTGACCGTGGTGATCAACTGCCCGGTATGACGCGACGCATGCTCCGCCGCATGGAAGATGCATCCGATGACCGTGGTCGGGAGCGCCGCCCGGCCAATGGTCCTCGGCTCCGTTAGGCGTTCAACCGGCAGCGATCGGAACTCCTCGATGGCCGCCTCGACCACCGCCCGGAACCGCCCCGCCAACTCCAGAGCCGTCACCGCCGGCTCGCCGTCCTTGGGTTCGAGGCCAAGCCACGCTCGCTGCGCCTCCGAGATCGGCTCACCCCGCCCATAACAGAGCAACCGCTCCGTCGCCCCGATCAGATGTTTGAGGTGAAACCCCGCCGACGCTGCCCCACCAGGCCTCCGCCACAAATCCAGAGGCCCGAGCCGCGCGACCTCCCCGTCGACATCCTCAACCGCCTGCAACAAGGCATGCGCGGCCGGTTGCAGCAACGCCGGGACCCCGGCCACCGGCCCCCGCAACCACACATCGGGCTCTGTCATGATGGCACCTGCCCCTGAAGAATGGTGATCAACCGAGCCGCATCGATGTTCCCGCCGGACACCACACAGACGATCTTCCGTCCCGATATCCTGCCCGACCGCGCCGCCGCCAACGCCAGCCCTCCAGCGCCCTCAGCCACGATCCGGACCCGCTCCGCCATCAACCGAATCGCCTCGGCGACCTCCGCTACCGCCACCGGCACCGACCCCGCCAAGAGATCCCGCGCCAACGGCCACATCTCCGCCAGCACCGCCTTGCCGCCCGATCCGTCAATGAACGTCGGGACGTAGTTCACCGGTGTTGGCACGCCGGCCGCCAGGGACGCCGCCAACGGCGCCGCCGTCTCCGGCTCGACCGCCACCACCCGAGCCCCCGGGGCCACCGCCCGGAGCGCCGCCGCGATCCCGCACGACAACCCGCCCCCACCATAGGGAGCCAGCACCAAATCGACATCCGGCAGATCCTCGGCGATCTCGAGCCCGATGGTTCCGTTCCCGGCAATCACCGCAGGGTCCGACACCGGATGAACGAAGAACCCGTCCAGCCCATCGAACCGCCGCTCCTGCAACACCCGCCACCATCGGTCGAACGGCACCTTGATGACCGCCGCGCCTAACCGCGCGATCGCCTCGAGCTTGGTGGCGGGCGCATGGTCGGGAACTACCACCGTGCACGGCACCCCAAGGTCCCGAGCGCACCACGCCACCCCTTGCGCCATGTTGCCGGCACTCGCGGTAAAGACCCCGGCATTGAGCGCCCCAGCCGGGGCCGTCGCGAGCGCATTCCGAGCCCCCCGGATCTTGAACGAACCAATCGGCTGCAACGTCTCGAGCTTGAGATAGATCTCCGCCGAGCCCTCGTACCACCGAACCAACGGCGTCCGAACGGCAAAGCCCTTCAGCCGCTCCCGCGCCGCGGTGATCTCGTCGAGAGCCGGAACGCCGATCACGGGGTAACGGGTTCGTCCACCGGAATCGTCACCTGCTCACCGAAGATGTACCTCCCAAACCACCGCCAGTTATGCCATACGGCCGCCAACTGTTCCTTCGGCTTGTTGATCCCATGCCCAAAGCCACGGTACACCATCAACTCGCTCGGCACGCCTTGATCGAGCAGCCCCTGGTTCAGTTCGTAGGCGTTCTGGATCGGCACCCGCCAGTCGAACTGGCCGTGCTGGATCAACGTCGGCGTCTTGGCCTGCTTGATCGTCGTCATCGGCGAGGTCTTCTGATAGATCGCCATGTCGTCCCACGGCGTGGCCTTGAGGTACTGCCGCGTGAACGGGTGGATGTCGGTGTTGACGTAGTACGTCATCCAGTCGGAGATGCCGGCGCCGACAGAGAGCGCCTTGAACCGATCCGAGTGACGCGTGGTCAGGAACGCCGAGATGTAGCCACCCTGGCTCCAGCCCATGCTGCCGACGCGATCCTTGTCCACCAGGCCTTGCTGCACGAGGGCGTCGATGCCCGACAGTACATCCCACGCATCGCCGATGCCGAGGCTGCGCACGTTGAGCGATCGAAACGCTTCGCCGTAACCGGCGCTGCCGCGGTAGTTTGGCTCGAGCACCAGCGCGCCCTTCGCGAGGAACCCATCCACGGGGTAGTAACCGACCTGGCCATACGGCACCGGCCGTGACACGCCCGTTGGTCCACCGTGAATGACGACCAGCAGCGGATAGCGGCGTCCGGCCTGGAAGTTAGCCGGCTTGTGCAGCACGCCTTCGATCTCGGCGCCGTCCTGGCTCTTCCACTTGATCACTTCACGCGTGTGCTTCGGCCACAGCGCGATCTGCGCGCCCGTATCGCTCACCTTCCTCGC
>JANMHX010000153.1:0-5283 GCA_031375485.1 Gemmatimonadota bacterium
GGATTGATCGGTTCCCCGACCGAGCCCAAGAGCCGGAGAGTGGCCAGGTCGTGCCGCGTGGGGTGGTCGGGGCCCCAATTCATGAAGGCGCGAATCGCGGTCGGGGCGGTGTAGAAGATGGTGACCCCGTAGCGGGCGATCATCTCCCAGAGCCGGTCCCGGCCCGGCCAATCGGGCGCCCCTTCGTACATCATGACCGTGGCGCCGTTGGCCAAGGGACCGTAGACCACATAGGAGTGTCCGGTGACCCAGCCGATGTCGGCGGTGCACCAGAACACGTCATCCTCTTTGAGGTCGAAGACCCACCGGCAGGTGGCCGCCACCTGGGTCAGGTAGCCGCCGGTGGTATGGACGATTCCTTTCGGCTTCCCCGTCGTGCCGGAGGTGTACAGGATGAACAGCAGGTCCTCGGCGTCCATCGGTTCGGGCGGGCACTTCGCGCTGGCTTCTCGGACGAGGTCGTGCCACCAGAGGTCGCGGCCCGGTTTCATGGTAGCGCCGGCTTCCGCCGAGGCAGTGCCGGCCAGTCGCTGGACGACGATCTGGTGCCTGATTGAAGGGCATTCGGCCACAGCTTGGTCGGTAAACCGCTTGAGCGGGACGATTTGCCCCCGGCGGTAGCCGCCGTCGGAGGTGATGACCGCTACCGCCTCGGCGTCGTTGATCCGATCGCGGAGTGATTCGGCCGAGAAGCCGCCGAAGACGACCGAGTGGACCGCCCCGATCCGGGTGCAGGCCAGCATGGCGATGGCCGCCTCGGGAATCATCGGCAGGTAGATCGCGACCCGGTCGCCCTTCTTGATGCCGAGCGATTTGAGGGCATTGGCGGCCCGGTTGACCTCGCGGGCCAGGTCCCAATAGGTGAGGACCCGCCGGTCGCCGGGTTCACCCTCCCAGATGATGGCGGCCTTGTTCCGTCTCCCGCCGCTGACGTGCCGGTCGAGGCAGTTGGCCGACACGTTGAGCTTGCCTCCGACGAACCACTGGGCGTGAGGCGGTTGCCAATCCAGGACCCGAGTCCACGGGGCGATCCAGTCGAGTGCCCGGGCCTGGTCGGCCCAGAAGGCTTCCCGGTCCTGATCGGCGCTGGCGTACAGGCCGGGGCCGGCATTGGCCGCGGCGGCGAAGGCGGCGGTGGGCGGAAACCGGCGTTGCTCGTCGAGCAGAGTCGAAAGTTGCGAGGTCATCGATCGGCTGGGTTAGGGCGATTGGCACCGAAGATTCACGCCAGAAGAATAACGCGGGAGCGGCGGTGTTGGAGGTGCAGATTGTTGCTTCCGCCGTGCAGTCAATGGTGTTGCGCGAAGGGTCCAATGCAATCCAAAAGACTCCGAGCGGAGTGCGATGTGGCGCCGATGCCATGCACCGCGCTTCACCTAACTAACTCGTTAGCCTGGAAAGTCTTATCGGGTGTCGTCGAATGGCACCCTCTTCGCCATTTGGGATGGCGGAGGTAGCAACGCATGTCGGCAACAGAAGCAAACGCGCGGGTGGTGCTGGCGCCGGAAGTTCTCGGGCTCGAGAGCCGGGGGCCATTTCGTGACGCGGCGGTCGAGCTGCTGGAGGGGCTCCCCGAACTGGACGGCACCTTGCTGATCGATTTCGCCGGGACCCGGCGGATCGACTCGGCCGGCTTGGGGGCGCTCATGCTGATCCAACGGCGGGCGTCGGAGCGGCAGCAGCGGGTGGTGCTCCGCCATCTCCGCGACGAGTTTCGGTTCCTGTTGGTCCTCACCAAGCTGGACGACCTGTTCGAAATCGAGCCGACGGCCTGACTATATTCCGGCATCGATCCGCCGATGCCGCCTTCCGATCAACCTCCTCTTCTTGGTCTTGACCAAGTCTCTCGCCGATTCGGCAATCGAACCGTCGTCGACCAGGTGACCCTGTCGGTCAAGCCTGGGGAGTTCCACCTCCTGGTTGGGCCGAACGGTTCCGGAAAATCCACCATCGCCCGGCTCGGTGTCGGGCTGTTGCGGCCGCATCGGGGCACGGCCCGGGTGGCGGGCGCCGATCCGCGGTCGTCCGAAAGCGCCCGGCGCCTGATCGGGTACTTAGGGCATGAATCGCAGCTCTACGCGGATCTGACGCCGGTTGAAAACCTTGAGTTTGCGGCTCGGCTCCACGGACTGGCCCAGATCGATGCGACCGTGGCCGCCATCCTCGACCGCCTCGAGGTGGCCGCTGAGCGGACGATCGCGGTGCGGCGGCTCAGTCGAGGGTATGTCCAGCGGGTGGCGATTTGCCGGTCGCTGATCCACCGGCCCAGTCTCCTGGTCTGGGATGAACCGCTGACCGGGTTGGACCAGGCCAGCCTCGATCGGGTGATCGGCTTGGTGGAAGCCGTGCTGGCCGAGGGCGTGGCCGTCGTGCTGGTGTCGCATGACCTGCCCGAGTTGTGGCGGCTGGCCGGCCGGGTCCACGTCGTCGAGCAAGGCACGATCCGGTTTTCGGCCACGACCGCAACCCCGCTGGCCGAGTTCCGCCGCCAGTATGCGGAGCCCGCGCGGTGACGACGCTTCGCGGGGCGTTGGTCATCGCGGCCAAGGACCTTCGGGTCGAGTTGGCGAGCCGGGCGGCCCTGACGAGCGCCGTGACGTTCGCGATCATGGTTCTCGTCATTTTCAACTTTGCCCGGGACCCCGGCGAGGTAAGTCTGGCGGTGCTGGCCCCAAGCGTGCTGTGGGTCACCTCGGCGTTTGCCGGGGTGGTGACGTTGAATCGGTCGTTTGCCATGGAGCAGGAACACGGCGCGATGGAGGGCTTGCTGCTCGCGCCGGTTGGCCGGAGCGCCATCTACTTCGGGAAATACCTCGCCAATTTGGCTTTTGTCCTCACGGTCAACGCCGTCCTCTTGCCGCTCTTCGTGCTGTTCTTCAACGTGGCGCTCACCGGGTCCCTGGCGTGGGTGGCCGGGCTCTTGGTATTGGCGGCCGCGGGGTACGTGGCGATCGGGACGGTGCTCGCGGCGATGACCGTCCGGACCCGGTTTGCCGAGCTGATGCTCCCGGTACTCTTGCTGGCGTTTCTCGTTCCGCCGGTGTTGGTGGGGGTCCAGGCCACGACCCGCTTGCTCGGGGGGCGTCCGGCAGGAGAGATTCTCGGTTGGATTCGGTTCTTGGCTATTTATGATATTGTCTTCATCACGCTCGGCTGGCTCCTTTTTCCGGCAACCATGGACGAATGACCACAACGAACGAGCATGCCAGCCTGATCCGGCGCGGGCTTTGGATCACCGCCTTAGCCTTGGTCGCCCTCGGCGGGGTGTTCGCCGAGGCGTTGCTCCGGGCGCCGGTTGAACGGTGGCAGGGCCCGGCGCAGAAGATTCTCTACGTCCACGCCCCGGCGGCGACGATGTCGCTGATGGCCTTCTTGTTGGTCGGGCTCGCCAGTGCGGGATACTTGTTTCTGAAGGACCGGCGGCTCGACACCTTCGCGGAAGCCTCGGCGGAGGTTGGGTTGGCGTTTGGGGCGGTGATGCTGACGACGGGCCCGCTCTGGGCCCGTCCGGTGTGGGGCACCTGGTGGCAATGGGAGCCGCGGCTCACTCTGACCCTCCTGCTGGTGCTGTTATTCGTCGGGTACCGGACGATGCGGACGGCCATCGATGATCCGGACGACCGGGCCCGATTCAGCGCCGTGGTCGGGATCATGGCGTTGGTGTTGGTGCCGTTCGTCCATTTGAGCGTGTATTTGTTCCGGACGATTCACCCGCAGCCGGTGATTTTCAAGCCGAGCGCGCCCTCGTTGCCGTGGGAAATGCTCCGGGTGTTCATCATGTCGATGGCGGCGTACTTCGCGGTCTACGTCGGGTTCGTGACGACCCGGTACGGGATTGGCCGGCGGGCCGCGGCGGAGGCCTCATGAATACGCCCCAGAACGCCGGGTACATGATTGCCGCGTATTCAGTGGCGTCGGTGCTGTTGCTCGGGTACGCCGTCAGTCTGTTTCGCCGGTATCGCTCCGGGAAGTAACCCGTCCGCCGCTCAGGCCCGTTGGAAGATCAGGGCGGCGTTGATTCCTCCAAAACCAAACGAATTGCTCATGATGAACTCGGGGTCGGCGTCGCGGCCGGTCCCGGAGGTGTAATCGAGATCGCAGGCCGGATCGGCCACGGTGAGGTTGACCGTGGGCGGAATCCAGTGCCGGCTGGTAGCCAAGCAGCAGATGGCGGCCTCGAACGCTCCGCTCGCGCCTAACGCGTGGCCGTAATAGCCCTTGGTGCCGCTGATCCGGACCCGGCTCGCCGCGGGCCCGAAGGCCGTCTTGATGGCCAGCGTTTCCGTCGGGTCATTCAGCCCGGTGGACGACCCATGGGCGTTCAGATAGCCGATATCCGACGGCTGAATCGCCGCGCTTCGGAGGGCCATCGTCATGGCCCGGGCGGCCTGGCTTCCGTCCGGGAGCGGTGCCGCCATGTGATGGGCGTCATTGGTCAGGCCGAACCCCACGATCTCGGCGTAGATCCGGGCGCCCCGCGCCACGGCCCGCTCCCGCTCTTCCACGATCAACACCGCCGCGCCTTCGGCCATGACGAACCCGTCGCGGTCTTGGTCGAACGGCCGGCTGGCCGATGCCGGGTCGTCATTCCGGGTCGACATGGCCCGGATGATCGAGAACGCCCCGTAGGTGAGCGGCGCCAGCGGCGCCTCCGATCCGCCGGCAAAGATCAGATCGGCCTCGCCCCGTTGAATGGTCCGGAACGCCTCCCCGATGGCGATCGCGCCTGAGGCGCAGCTCATCCCGTTGGTGATGTTGGGGCCGTTCAGGCCGAAGTCGATGGCCAGATTGCAGCTCGACGCCCCGGCAAACACCGTCAGCGCCACGCCGGGGTCAACCGCCCGGACCCCGCCGGCCAGGTACCGTTCGTGCTGGGCTTCCGCCAAGGCCACACCGCCTAACGCCGTCCCCATCATGGCGCCGATCCGGTTCCGGTCCTCGGCTTCGAGCCGGACACCGCTGTCCTCGAGCGCCATCTTGGCGGAGGCGAGCGCGAGTTGCGAGCACCGATCCATCCGTTTCGAGCGCTTGGCGCCGAGGTACTCGACCGGGTCGAAGTCGTCGACCTGGGCGGCGAGGTGGCTCTTGAAGGGCGACGGATCGAACCGGTTCACCACCCGGACCGCCGACCGCTCGGCTCGGAGTCCCCGCCACAAGCCCTCGACGCCGACCCCGATCGGGGTCACGGCGCCGATCCCGGAAATGACGACCCGGCGCGCGGTCATCGGGACCCGGTCAGACTACGCCCGATGGCGGCCAAAGTCCGCGCGGCGATGCCATGGA
>JANMHX010000222.1:0-7555 GCA_031375485.1 Gemmatimonadota bacterium
CATCACGGTCGCGCTGCTGGCGGGCCGCCCGCTCAGTCATTGGCAGGCAGCCGCTCGCGCCCAAAGCGTGATCCGCCCTTGGTACGTGGTGCTCACCGCCCCGCGGCCGGTCCTTCATCGGCGGATCGAGGTGCGGGCCGAGGAGATGGTCCGTCGCGGATTGATCGAGGAAGTGGCGTCGGTGTTGGCGGACGGCGGCGTCCGGGGGAGTCCCGGGCTCGATGGCGTGGGGATTCGCGAGGCGGTCGAGTACCTTTGCGGCGAGCGGGACCGGGCGTCGGTGGCCGGAGCGGTCACCATCGCCTCGCGCCAATATGCCAAGCGTCAGGAAACCTGGTTCCGCCACCAGTTGCCCGCACCGGTGCTGACGTTGGATGCCTCCCGACCCCCGGAGGCGGTTGCCGCCGAGATTGCGAAGGCTTGGGCGGCCGACAGTGAAAGGAGCAGTTCCGCGTGAAGATTGGGATTACCTGCTATCCGACCTACGGTGGGTCCGGAGCCCTGGCGACGGAGCTGGGCCTCGAACTCGCCCGCCGCGGGCACGAGATTCACTTCATCACCTACGCGATGCCGTTTCGGCTCCGGGAGTACACCGACCGGGTGTACTTCCACGAGGTCGATACCTCCACGGGATTCTACCCGCTGTTCGAGCACTACCCGTACTCCCTGGCGCTGGCGAGCAAGCAGCACGAGGTGGCGCTGCGCGAGAAACTCGATGTGCTGCACGTGCACTACGCCATCCCGCACGCGACGACGGCGTTTCTCGCCCGAGAAATGCTGGCCGGCAAGCACCGTCTCCCGATCATCACCACGCTCCATGGCACCGACATTACTCTGGTCGGCCAAGAGTCGAGTTTCTACGCCATCACGAAGTTCTCGATCGAGCGCTCCGACCGGGTCACGGCGGTGTCCCAGTATCTCAAGGATGAAACCATCCGGACGTTTGGCTGCAGTGACTGCCAGATCCAAGTCATTCCGAACTTCGTCAACCTGCGCGAGTACACGCCCGACGAGGCCAGTTGCCGCGATCACTTGGCGCCGGCCGGCCACAAGGTCATCACCCACGTGTCGAATTTTCGGGAGGTGAAACGAGTCCGGGACGTGGTCCGGGTGTTTGCCAGAATCCGGCGCGCCATGCCCGCGACCCTGATCATGATCGGCGACGGCCCCGAACGAGACGACGCCGAACGAGAAGCCCGGGAGCTCAAGGTCGAAACCGATGTCCGGTTCCTCGGCCGGTTAGGCAACGTGGCCACCTTGCTCCAGGCCACCGACTTGTTCTTGCTGCCGTCACAATCGGAGTCCTTTGGTCTCGCGGCGCTCGAGGCCATGGCCTGCGGCGCCCCCGTGGTCGGGAGCCGGGCGGGTGGTCTTCCCGAAGTGATCGACGACGGCCTCTCCGGGATTCTCGAACCGGCCGGGTCGGTCGAGGCGATGGGACGGAGGGCGGGGGAATTGCTCCGCGACCCCGCCGCGTTCGCCGCCATGCGGCAGGCCGCGCTGGCCCGGGCCGCCGAGTTCTCCGCCGACCGGGTGGTGCCCCAGTACGAAGCCGTCTACGCTGAGGCGATCGGATGACCGATCTGACGTGGTGGCAGGGACTCGTCCTCGGCCTGGTGCAAGGCCTCACGGAGTTCCTGCCGATCTCGAGCTCGGGACATTTGGTGCTGGCCGAAGAGTTCGTCGGCTACCGGCCCCAAGGTGTCTTCTTCGAGATCATGGTCCACCTGGCCACGCTCCTGTCCGTCGTGATCGCCTACCGGCACCGGATCACCGAGTTGCTGAAAGGTCTGTTCGCCGGCCGGCGTGAGGCCTTCACCTATGCCGGCCTCTTGATCCTCGCGTCGGTACCGGCCGCCGTCGCCGGATTATTGTGGCGGGACTACTTCGAACGAACCTTCCATTCACCGATCGACCTCGGGTGGCAGTTCCTGGCGACCGCCGTTCTGCTTTGGAGTACCAAGTTCGCCGCCGAGCGGACCAAGGGATCGCCGATCAACTGGTGGCGTTCGATCCTGATCGGGGTCGGGCAGGCGGTGGCCATCATTCCGGCCATTTCCCGGTCCGGTACGACGATTGCCGCGGCGCTTTGGACTGGGGTCACCCCGGCGGTGGCCGCCGAATTCTCGTTCCTGATGTCGATCGTCGTGATCGGGGGCACCGGTATCCTCGAACTCGGGAAGATCCCGCCCGGGGTGTCCCTGGCCGCGCCGGGCCTGGTCACCGCCTTCGTGGCCGCGCTCGTCTCCGGCATCGTGGCCATTCGGTTCCTGATTGCGTTGCTCCGAAGCAGCCGGTTCCACCTGTTCGCGCCCTACTGCGCGGCGGTCGGCGTCTTCTGCTTGGTGTGGTTTGGTTGGCTCGGCCACTAGGCCAGCCGTGATCCATCGCGTCGGCGCGGTCGATTCGACCCAGGATCTCGCCCATACGCTGGCCGAGGACGGTGCGGGGCACGGAACCACCGTCGTGGCTGAGTCCCAACGCCGCGGGCGGGGGACCCGGGGGCGGGCGTGGAGTTCGGGGCCCGGAGGACTCTGGATCAGCGTGATCCTCAGGCCTGACCTCGGGCCAGGCCACCCGCCGACGGTGGAGGGACTGAGCGTCCGCGTCGGACTCGAGGTGGCGGCCGCGCTCGAGCCGACGCTTGGTCCGGCCCAGCCGATTCTACTCAAGTGGCCTAACGATTTCTTCGTCGGGGACCGCAAACTCGGCGGAGTCCTCTGCGAGGCCCGGTGGACCGGCGACCGGCCGGGCTGGATCGTCGTTGGGATCGGCGTCAACGTCGTCAACGAGATCGGCCCCGAGACCGCCGCCGCGGCGGTGCGGCTGGCGGACGTCGGCGGCCCCCGTGAACCGGCAGCCATCGAAACCCGGGTGCGGAACGCCATTCTCCTCGCGGCCGCCCGAAACGGCCCGCTCTCCCCAGATGAACTCGACGCGTTTGCCCGGCGCAATTGGCTCGCGGGGCGACGAGTCGAGGGCCCGGCCATCGGGGTGGCCGGTGGGCTTCGAGCCGACGGTTGCCTCCTGGTGCACCAGGCCGATGGCACGGTGGCCGCCGTCCTCGACCCCATCACGGTGACGGACTTGGCTCCGACTCGGGAAAGCCATTAGATTCGACCGGGTTCCCGAGCTTTCTTTCGGAGTCATGATGACCTCTGCCGTCGCGGTCGCGTCCGCCGACCACACCGAACTGTCCCACGTCCTGCGCTCCGGCGCCAAGCTTGGCGCCATCCAAACCGTTTTGATTGCGGCCTTCGGCCTGCTCCAGCCTCGTCTCTCGGGCCCGGTCGAGCTGGTGGTGCTCGGCGCCATCTTGATCGTCGGCGTGGCGGTCACCATCGCATTGCCTGGATCCTGGACCAGCGCCCGAACCATTGAAGGCATCGCCGGCGCCGCCGGGATTGGTCTCTGCGCGACAGTGGTCTTCTTGCTGGCGGATGTCGCCTTCCTTCAGCCGGTCGGCCTGTACACCAATCGGTGGCTCGAGATCGGCGGCGGATCGAACTGGTGGTATCACCCGGTCTGGTGGATGGTCGGCACCTACATGCCGTGGATGGGTGCCTGGGTTCTTGCCAATCAAGCGGCGAAGACCGGGGCGACCAACCCGATCGCGTTGGTCGGCGGAGCCGTGGTCGTCGCGGCGGTCGTGATGGCGGCGGCGGTCGTGCTCAAGGTCCCGGGTGCCTCGTTCGGACTGGGAACCTTCGCGGTGGCGGTGCTGCCGGCGCTCGCGATCCTGGTGCTGGTCAGCTCGCTCGGGGCGCGTCGCCCTTGAGATGAAGATCGGTCGCTTCCTCGCCCGATTCTTCGGCTGGCTGCTCACGCCCGTGGTGGCGTGGGCAGCTTCGTTTTTTGGGGCCACCTTGGTGTCGTGGCTGGTCAGCGGCTGGGCCAGTGCCCGGACCCAATTGATCACCACGGTCATCGGCGGGGGAATCACGGCGGTCGTCGCCCTGGTCGGCTGGCTTCGGCTCCTTCGGACGTCACCCAAACTCAGGGCAACCCTGCGAGTCGATACCGACGGCACTCCGCTCGCCGCCGTCGATCAGCCCGAATGAGGGCCGGATCCCTCTGGCTAGCCTGCGGGGTCATGCTCGGCTGCGGCAGCCCCCGGGATGCGAAAGAGCCGCCCCGCGATTCAACCGGCACCCCGCTCGAGTCTCCCGCGCCGGCCGACACGATGGTGCTCCAGTCAGGCCAGTACCGGATCTGGCTCACCGAGGGCCGGGCCGCCTCGGACAGCGCTGGGCGGCCCTGTTATGAACGGAGCGTCGAAATCCGGACCGATTCCGGCCGAACCAAAGTGCCTTTGCTGTACGTGCTCGAGAGTCCGGCGCGTCTCGACCGCTCGAACGTCCGGGCGATCTTGAGCTACCACTGCGCTCCGCTGGCGGCCTATCGAGTCGAGTTGGCAACCGGGCGGCCATTCAAGATCGAGGGGCGATGAACCTCTCGGTGGTCCGCGGGCTGGCCACCGCCGGGATGGGGTTGTTGCTTGCCTCGGCCGTCGGCGCCCAAGATCTCAGAGTGACGGCGAGCCGATGGTTTTCAAGCCCCAAGGTTGCGGACTACCGGGCCGGCATCTCGAGGATCTCCCTTGGTCCGATCACCCTGCTCCCAGGCCTCCAGGTCCTCTCGGCCGACTCGGGGTTCACGTTGGCCGGCGTCGGGCTCGACGTGGTCGTTCGGCCCCGGGCATCCGAAGCCGGGTATCTGCTCGGCGGAATCGGCGGAGGCTTCCTCGATTTCGACCGGTCGGCCGGGCTCGGATTGTGGAGTAGCTGGTCCGTCGGGGTTGGCGCTGAGCTCTTGCACCTCGGTCCGCTCGGCGCCCTGGCGATCGAGACCCGGTATCAGTCCCTTGATCGGCTGGGCGGGGCCCGAGGTCTCTCGCTCGGAGTGAGACTCGGCGCGGGGCTCCGGAGACGAGCCCTCGCCGCCCCGTCTCGGCCCGCGGGACGGGCCGCCCTCGAGGCAGCCGATTTCGCCATGGAAGCGATGGGAACCCCGTATCGCTGGGGCGGCACCGGCGAGAACGGCTTCGACTGCTCGGGCTTGATTCAGTTTGCCTACGGGCGGGCCGGCATCACGCTCCCGCGGCGGAGCGTGGATCAGGCCGCCAGCGGCCGTGAGGTCGGCCGGGTCCTCACCGAACTCCGGGCCGGCGACATCCTGGTGTTCGGCGCAGTCCCGGGCGGCTCCCCAAGCCACGTGGGCCTGTACCTCGGGCAAGGCCGGTTCATTCACAGCGCGCCCCAAGGCGTCCGAACCAGCGAGCTGAGTTCTGCCGACCCGGACGGGCAATGGTGGTTTCAACGATGGACGTCGACCCGCCGGGTCATCGATTAGGAGGAGCGAACTCATGAGTGCCACGAATTCCCCCCGAACCACCGTGAAGCGGCATGCCGAACGGGGCCAGTACGATCGCGACACCATCAACGCGATTTTGGATGAAGGTCTGGTAGCCCACGTCGGATTCGCGGTGGACGGCCAGCCCTACGTGATCCCGACGCTCTACGCCCGGATCGGCGAAACCCTCTACTTCCACGGGGCGGCGGCCAATCGGATGCTCGATTCGATGGCCGAAGGGATCCCGGTCTGCGTCACGGTCACCTTGCTGGATGGCTTGGTCTTGGCCCGGTCGCACTACTCGCACTCCGCCAACTATCGGTCCGTCGTCGTGCTCGGCCGGGCTCGTGAAGTAGCGGATCGGGAAGAGAAGCTGCAGTCGTTCGAGGCGCTGGTGGATCAAGTGGCCAAGGGACGATGGCAGGATGCGCGGCAGCCGTCAGAAATCGAGATCCGGACCACGCGGGTGTTGGCGCTCCCGATCACCGAGGTGTCGGCCAAGGTGCGGACCGGACCGCCGAAGGACGACGCCGACGATCTTGGGCTGCCGATCTGGGCCGGCGTCATTCCCTTCGAAACGGTGGCCCGGCCGGCCATCCCGGCACCGGAGCTCGATCCTTCGCTTCCGATGCCGGAGTATGCCCGGACCTACCGAAGACCAGGCTGGCCGAAGCCCTAGTGCTCGGTGCCGCCGTGCTTGTGGCCGGCGTTGCCGAGTTCGGTGAGCCAGGCCAGGTCGTCTTGAATCACCTCGTCACTGAGATCCACCTTCGGCCATTTCGTCATGTCGTCGGGGGCAAAGATCCCCGTGATGTGGGCCATGGCCCCGGGAATCGGCTCCCCGGTGGTGTTGTTGTAGGTCCCCACGACCCGATACTTCCGGCCCGCGCGGAGCCGAACCCCGTCGCCACCGACGCCTGGAAGGCTCCGGGAGATCTTCTCGATCTTCCCGTCCGGTGAGCTGATCCCCGTGACCGTCCCGATCACTTTGCCGGTCGTGACATCCTCAAGCCGGACGCTCACGCCGTAGTCGTGCAGGTGGCCGCTGTAGCCGAGCAGGCGTCCGTCGATCGGCATCGTGAATTCCCAGGCCTTCTCACTCCGGCCTTCCGGAACCTCGAACGTGTTGAGGGCGCCAAGCAGGTTGACGTCCATGTACAATGGCAGGACTGACACCGGTTTCGGATTCAAGTTCGGGGGGCTGTAGACCATCCGGACCCGAATTTTGATGTCCTCCAAATCGGCACCGGTTTCGTTCTGCCAAGCCATGTACATGCCGAGCCTGGCTCCAGCGCTCATCGGTACGCCGATGGACTTCGGCACCGACACGGGTTCGGTCTCCTGCCCGACGCCGAACAGTCGCTCGATGTTGGAGTAGAGGAGCTGGCGCCGATCGAAGTTGACTCCAATCAGGTGGTGCACCACCCGGCGGTCGACCGGCCGTCCGGCACGATCGACGACCTCGACCGAATAGCCCCGGAGCCACCCATCGACGGGCCACTCGAACCGGATCAGCGGGGTATTGTGATCGTTCATCGACGCCATATCATCGTGCTTCATCCCCGGCGGCATGGCCGCGACGTGGAACGGACCGGCGGTCACGACGACCTCTCGGCGGGCTCGATCGACCTCGACCGTGGCTCGGGGATCATCCCGGCCGGTCCCGAGCACCAGCAGCGCCAACACGACCAACGACATGTTCAACTCCCTTCTGAAAGGATTGCCAGAGCGCCCCGACAGCGGACAACTTAAACGGATGAAGCGAACGATCAACGCTGTGAACGTCTGGACGGCCGTATTGGTTTCATTGGCCGCTGCCGGCCCGGCCGGCGCCCAGGCCAGGCTCTTTCCCAAGGTGGCCCCGTTTCGCTATCCGGACGCGGCGCCCCGGGCTGGAGGCGTCATCGGACGGGTCATCGGGGAGCGGCTCGGCGACTCCGAGTTTGGCGCCGAGCGGGAGGCCGACGTTTCGGTTGGCCAGAACATCCCCGTCCTCGGATTCTCGCAGTCGGAGGCTCCGGCCTTTGTCGGCTTGACCATCCGAGTCGGGGGCCGCTTCAGCCTGGACGACCCCCGGAGTTCCCTGATCAGCAACGATTGGGTGGTCGGCCTCCACGGGGTGGTTGACCGGGGGCCCTGGCGGGTCGCCGCGGAGGTATACCACGAAAGTAGCCATCTGGGCGACGAGTATGCCGAGCGGTTT
>JANMHX010000250.1:0-3728 GCA_031375485.1 Gemmatimonadota bacterium
GGTGGCGCGGGGCCAGCTCAAACTCGCTCGCGCCGACGCCATGCCCGCGCTGGCGTTGGCCCTCGACTACGGGATCCAGGGCGACAAGTACCGCCTGGCGGCGAATCAGGATTTCGCCATCGGCTCGATGGTGCTGTCGTGGAAGCTGTTCAGCGGCGGCCAACTTAGCGCCCGAAAGCGGGCCGCCTCGCTCGAAGTCGAGCGGCAACAGCTGGAAACCGAGCAACTCGCCCGTGCCGTCGCGCTCGAGGTCACCACCGCCCACGCGGCGGCCGTGGCCGGCGAACGCTCGCTCGGGGTGGCGGGAGCCCGGCTGGCGTCGGCGCTCCGGAGCTATGAGCTGATGCGGCGGCGCTATGGCGAGGGCCTCGCCGCACCCCTCGAGTTGCTTGACGCCCGGACCGCCTATACGGCCGCGGCCATCAACGCGGTATTGACTCAGTACGAATTCTTCGAGCGGTGCGTGGAACTGGATCGCGCCGCCGCATGGTATCCGGTCGGTGATCGTTCTCTAGGAGTGTCCCAATGAAAGCAGCGGTGACAGGTTGGTTCGCGTTGGCGGCCCTGGGTTGCACCACCCGCGGGAGTGATCGGCCCCTCGCCGCCGAACCGCCGGGTCCGATGGTCGAAGTCGCTCCGGTGGTCGATACGGTGGTCTCCGAACCGGTCACGGCCACCGGCACCCTGGCGGTCAAAGAGGAAGCGCCGCTGTCGTTCAAGATCGGTGGCGTCGTCGAGGCGGTCGGCGTCGATGTCGGTGATGTCGTTCGAACCGGACAGGTGCTCGCGACCCTGGCACAGGCGGAAATCGGCTCGATCGTGACGAAGGCCGAAGCCGGCCGTGCGAAGGCCGAACGGGACGTGGCCCGGGCCGAGCGGCTCTATCAGGACAGTGTGATCTCCCGGGAGCGGCTGGACGATATCAGAACCGGCCGGGACCTGGCCGAAGCGGATCTGACGGCGGCCCGGTTCAATGCCCAGTATGCGGTGATTCGGGCTCCCCGCTCGGGCACGGTCCTTCGGCGGACGGCCGAGCCGGGCCAGGTAATCGGCGCCGGGATGCCGGTCGTGGTCATCGGGGCCGATGCCGGCGGGCAAGTCGTTCGGGTCGGGTTGGTGGACCGGGACCTCGCCCGGCTGGCGTTAGGCGACCGGGGGGTGATCCGCGTGGCCACCTCCGACCGGGATTTCGCGGTTCGGGTCGCCCGGATCGGCAGCGCGGCGAACCCTGGAACCGGGACCTATCCGGTGGAACTCGCGCTCGCGGAGCCGATTCGCCTGGGGCAGGGCCTGGCGTCGGGGCTGGTGGCGCGGGTCAGCATCACACCCGCCAGTTCGGAGCGGGTTCGGTTGATCCCGATCGGCGCCCTGCTCGAAGCCGATGGGGATAGTGGCTGGGTCGTGAGTCTCGACTCGCAGCGCCAGGCCCGTCGCCATCGGGTTCGGGTCGGCGGCCTGCTCGGCGGCTGGGTCATGATCCTCGGCGGGCTCGACGGCATCGACGGGGTCGTTGCCCGGGGCGCCGCGTATCTGTCCGACGGCGAGCGGGCCCGCCTGGCCGGGGGTGGCCAGTGAGACTCGCGGAGTTCTCGGTTCGCCGGCCCCAGGTCACGGTGCTGGCCTTCATGCTGGCGGCGGCCCTCGGGGTCACCTCGCTGGCCACGATCCCGCAGTCGGAGGATCCGGTCTTTCCGATTCCGACGTTCAGTGTGGTGGCGGTTCTTCCGGGGGCGAGCCCCGTGGACCTCGAGCAACTGGTGGTGGATCCGATCGAGGAGCAACTCGGGGAGCTCGATCAGCTCAAGTCGATCAAGTCGACCATCGAGGATGGGCTGGCCGTGCTCCGGGTGGAGTTCGACGCGGAGGCCGATGCCGGCAAACGTCACGATGACGTGCTCCGGGAAATCAACGCGCTCCGGCCGTCCCTTCCGCCCGATTTGCTGCGGCTCGAGGTCAAGAAGTTCGATGCCAGCCATGTGAACATCGTCCAGATCGCCCTGGTGTCGGAGGTTGCGTCATTCGAAGACCTGGAGCGCGAGGCGCGCCGGCTCGGCGACCGGATTGAACGGGTGGCCGGCGTGAAGTCGGTGGATCGGTGGGCGGTCCCGGCCCGGGAGCTTCGGGTCGATCTCGACGTGGGCCGTTTGGCGGCGCTTGGTGTGCCGGCCGGGCGGGTGCTCAACGCCCTCGGCGGCGAGGACGCCAACATCCCGGGGGGAGCCTCGGGGATCGACGATCGCCGCTTCAGCGTGAAGACCAGCGGCAGTTTGCGGACCCTGGCCGATGTGGCCGGGACGATCGTCGGGGGAGACGGTAGTTCCGCGGTGCGGCTCGATGCGGTGGCCGCGGTTCGATGGGGCCACGAGGAGCCCCGCCACCTCGGTCGCTACAACGGCCGGCGGGCCGCGTTCGTGACCGCCGAAATGAAGCCGGGCCAGCGGATCGGAGCGGTGCGGGACGGGATCTACGCTGAACTCGACCAGTTCGAGCCCACGGTGTCGGCCGGCATCCAGGTGGAACGGGGATTCGACCAATCAACCAACGTCTCGAAACGGATCGGCCGCTTGGGCCTCGACTTCGTCATCGCGCTCGCGTTGGTCTTGGTGACGCTGCTGCCGCTCGGGCTCCGGGCGTCGCTGATCGTGATGACCTCGATTCCGCTCTCGTTGGCCATTGGCGTCAGCTTGCTCAAGGTCGCGGGCTACAGCATCAACCAGCTCAGTGTCGTCGGGTTCGTCATCGCGCTGGGATTACTCGTCGATGACTCGATCGTCGTGGTGGAGAACATCGCCCGGACCATCCGGGCCGGCGTGCCCCGGCGGGAGGCAGCGATTCAGGCCACCCGGCAGATCGCACTGGCCGTCGTCGGGTGTACGGCCATCCTGATCGCGGCTTTTCTGCCGATTCTGTTTCTCCCGGGAAACCCCGGCAAGTTCATTCGAAGTCTTCCCTTGGCCGTGGTGTTCACGGTCGTGGCGTCGCTGTTGGTGTCGTTCACCATCGTGCCGTTTCTGGCCAGCCTCGGCCTCAAGGAGTCGGAGTCATCTGAGGGCAACCGATTCATGCGGGGTCTCAACTGGATGATCGACCGGACCTACGGCAGTTGGTTACATCGCGCGCTCGAGCGGCCCAAGACCGTGTTGGCGGCCTCGGCCGCGCTCACGGTGGCGAGCCTTGGTCTGATCCCGCTGATCGGCTTTAGTCTCTTTCCGAAAGCGGATACCCCCCAATTCTTGGTCCGGATCGAACTGCCGTCCGGCGTGAGTTTGGCTGAAACCGACCGGGTGGCCCGGCGGGTCGAGTCCGTCTTGCTCGCCAAGCCCGAGGTCCGGTCGGTGTTCATGAACGTGGGCCGCGGCAACCCCGACGTGTACTACAACATCATTCCCCGGAACGAGCGGGCCACGGTGGCCGAGGCATTCGTCCTGCTCCGGGAATTCGATCCCAAGCGGACCCCCAAGCTGTTCGAGGCCCTCCAGGCGGAGTTTGACCAAGTGCCGGGCGCGTCGATCGACGTCACCCCGTTCGAGAATGGTCCCCCAATCGAAGCACCGATTGCGATCCGGTTGCTGGGCCAAGACCTCGACACCCTGACGGGGTTGGCCGCGAGACTCGAGCGGACCATGACGTCGGTGGACGGGATCCGCAATGTGGTGAACCCCCTCGGGCGTGGGGGGGCACCACCATGGGAGGGGGGGCAGCCGCGGGCGGCCGGGGGCGGGTGGGGG
>JANMHX010000062.1:0-4147 GCA_031375485.1 Gemmatimonadota bacterium
GTTGAATCACTGGGGCGCCCGGGCCCTGGCCGGACTGCTGGCGTGCACCGGCGTCGGACCTTTGCTCCGGGCGGTTTGGGAGGATCATCTTCACGCGTTCCTGGCTGCCGCGGGTGGTGTCGCCGGCCCCGCGGCCGAGGCGCCCGGACCAACACCGACTCCGAGAACTCGCGGGCCGTTCACTCCTGATCTCGTCCCTGCGCGGGACGACCGGTTTCGGGGTCAGTATAACTTCGAGTTTCCGCCTCACGTCGTCTACAACGATCCGAGAGCCTCGGCGGCCGAGCGGAACTTGGCTCTGCTGTGTAAACGGACCCTCGAAATGGACGTCCCGGAGATGATGGCGTCAGTCATGGTCGAGCGGACGGACCTGCCCTGGGAATTCCAGCGCGACTACTCCCGCCAACTCTGGGACGAGATGCGCCATGCGATGATGGGTTCGGTGGCGTTGGAGGCCCGCGGCGTCGATTGGACCCAGATCCCGCTCAACGTCGGGTTTGCCCTTCGGCTCAACCAGCACGCCTCGGCCATCGAGCGCCAGCAGATTCTCTTTGCCATTGAGCACTCGTTGATGCCGGCGGATACCGGCAAACGATCCGAATACCGAACCGCTCAAGCGGCGGGCGACGACCTCTCGGCCCATTTCCAAGACTTCGATTGGGCCGATGAGGTGCTCCATACCCAGATCGGCCGGCGCTGGCTCAAACATGATGGCATCACGCCGGATCAGGCCACCGCGGCCGCCGCGCTGATTCACGAACGGACCTGGGCCGCGCTCGCCCAGTATCGGGATCGGGAGCCCCAGATCGATTGGTGGGACGGCTTCGTCCGGCAGGTGCTGGGCAACCCAAGCGGGGTTCCGGCGGCGGAGCGGTCCGGTCTCAAGATCTTGGCCGAATGACGCCGCTCACGTTCCATCTGATTCCCCATGTCCACTGGGACCGGGAGTGGTATCTCACCCGGAGTGCGTTCTTGGCACGGCTGGTCCCCATGATGGACGCCCTGCTCGACCTGCTCGAGTCGGCCCCCGCGCTTCGGTTTCATCTCGACGGCCAAATGATCATGGTCGAGGATTACTTGGCGGTGGTGCCGGGGGCTCGGGGCACGATCGAGGCGTTGGCCCGGCGCGGTCAGCTTGGCCTCGGACCCTGGTACGTCTTGGCCGACGAGTTGATTCCGACGGGGGTCTCACTTCGGAAGAACCTCGAGATCGGCATCGGCATGGCCCGGGATCTCGGCGGCGAGTGTCAGGTGCTCTATAGCCCCGACGCCTTCGGCCACCCGGCGGGGCTCCCCGATCTGGCGGCCGAATTCGGGATCGGGCATGGGGTCGTGTGGCGTGGTCTCGGTCGGGTTCGCGGAGCGGAGCGGGACCTCTATCGCTGGGAGGGACGCCACGGCCGGTCGATGGTGACGTATCACTTGCCTCCCCAGGGCTACGAGATCTGCGCCGGCCTGCCGAAGGACTGGGCCGCCATCCGCGCGCAACTGGTGGCTCGGGCCGTGACGGCGGACATCGCGGTATTCGTCGGCGCCGATCATCATGCGGCCGCTCCCGACCTGCCGAGCTTAGCCGAACGGATCCAGGCCCTCGAACCGAAGGCGACGGTTCGATTCAGCAGCCTTCCCGAATATTTCCACTCGGCGCTGGCGTCCGCTCCGGTTCTCGAGCCGATCCGCGGCGAACTTCGGGATTCGTCCGGCTATGTGTGGTCGTTGCCGGGCGCGCATTCCACCCGGAGCCGGCTGACCCGCCGGCATGCCGAGGCCGAGTCGCGGCTGATCGATGCCACCGGACTGGCCAACGGCCCGGTACTCGACCTCGCCTGGCGGTCGCTGATCCAGGCGCAGTTTCACGACACGATTTGCGGCTCGGTGTCGGATCCCGTCGCCGCCGAGCAGGCGGTTCGGCTCGATGGTGTTTTGGCGCTGGCGGATGAAACCGTCCGCTCGGCGGTGTTCGAGCGGATCGGGCACGATCCGGACCGGGCCCGGGAGGCACCGGACCAGACCCGGCCGGTGCTGGCGGTCTGGAATCCTGGCCGGGGCCCGTTCTCGGGCGTCCTGGTGGCCGAGACCACATGGTTCGATCGCGACGTGCTGGTTGGGCCTCCGGGCACCCGGGAGCCAAACGAGGGCCTCGGCTATCGCGCCTTCCATCTGGTGGCACCCGACGGGACGCCGATTCCGGTTCAGGTTCTTCGGGTGACGCCGGGCCTCGAACGGGCCGACGCCTCGCGTCACTACCCCGACCTCGATCAGGTCGACCGGGTTTGGGTGGCGGCGTGGGCTGGACCCCTGGCGGCCCGGGAGGTCACGTTACTGGGCGTCGAGGAGGGATCCGGTCCCGATCTCGATCTGCCTAACGTGGTTCGGTGCCACGGTTCGACAATGGACAACGGCCTGATCCAGGTCGCGGTGGGACGCCACGGTCTGATGGCCCTGACTGACATGGAGACCGGCCGGGTGGTTGCGGGATTGCTCGGCCTCGAGTCCGAAGCGGACCGCGGTGATCTCTATACCCCGGATATCGAGCCGCGGACCATCCGCCGGGCCCGGGTCCGCGGGGTCAGGTCGCTGGCGGCGGGCCCGCTGGTGGCCGCGCTCGAGGTGCTCTGGATCGTTGACCGCGGGGCCGGCGGCGCCGTGCCCGGGCGCACCGTGATGTCGCTCGAGGCGGGCCGGGTGGCGGTGAAGGTTCGGGTTGAGTTCGACAACGGGGCGATGGACCATCGGTTGCGAATCCGGCTGCCGGGTATCGCGCCCACCGGCGTCGAAGTCGGCGCTCCGTTAGGCACCGAGCATCGGGGCGCCGGCGGGTCGGATCGTTCCTGGCCGGATGAAGCCGCGTTGCCGACGGCCCCGGCCCAGGGGTTCCTTCAGTCGGAAGGGTCCGGTCCGCCGTTTCGGGTTGAGTGGCCGGGGTACTTCGAGTACGAGCTTGGCTCCGAAGGCGATGTCGCCTTGACCCTGTGCCGGTCGGTGGGCCAACTCTCCCGGAGCGACAACCGCAACCGGCTCGGTCATGCCGGGTGGGCCACGGCCACGCCGGCGGCTCAGGAGCCCGGCCGTCATGTGGTTGAGTTTTCCATGGCTCCGGCTCGGGTTGGCCCGCCGGGGGTCCATCCGATCTGGATTCGCGCCGCCCATCTCCGCGGCAAGATCGTTCAAGCCACGCCCCACTCAACTGAATAAGCTCCCGCCAACCAGCCGAGCCTGAGATGGACCAAGCGGTGGAGTGGGTCCTGTGGGCGTGCAACGCTTTCCGAGGTCCGGGGCGAGATCGCCGCTGACTTGGAGCTGGGTCCGTTGCTGGCGGGGCCGAAAGCAAAGGTCGGATGATGTCCCATGCACCCCGGCCGGCACGGAGGTCCGTTTGGATCCTGGTGCTGGCATTTTCTGTCGTCGCCACGCGGGCTCCGGCCCAGTCGGATCGGAAAACCACCCGGCTTGCCGACGGCGTCTTTCTGATCGAGCACCGAGACCGGCAAGACGGCTTTGCCGGCGGCAATACCACGGTCATCATCGGTGACCGGCAAGTGTTGGTGGTCGACGCTCCCTTCCTGCCGTCGGATGCCCGGGAAGACATCGCGCAAATTCGCCAATGGACCGACAAGCCGGTCACCTTTGTGCTGAACACCCACTTCCACAATGACCACAACCTCGGGAATCGGGCCTACGTCGACGCCTTCCCTGCGGTGACGATCATCGCCCATCGTGAAACCAAACGGGACATGGATCTTTTTGGTCCCGGTTCGGAGAGTCGAACGAACCGCGGCACTGCCGGCTATCAACAGATGCTGGCAAGTGGAAAAACTCCCGACGGGGCCCCCCTGCCTCCGGCCGACATCGCGGAGCTCAAGCAGATCCTGGCCCGGCGGAACCAAGTGGGCGAGGAGCTCAAGACGAACAGATTTCAGAGTGCGACCTTGAGCTTCGACCACGAGTTGGAGATTGATCTTGGCAACCGGACCGTCCAGGTCAAGTTTCTGGGGCGAGGCAATACCCCTGGTGACGCGGTGGCATACCTCCCCACCGAACGAATCGCGGTGGTCGGCGATCTGATCGTCCATCCCATCCCGTTCTTCTACGACGGCTACCCGACCGAGTGGGCGGAAACGCTGCAACGGCTCGGGCAGCTGGATGC
>JANMHX010000284.1:0-16057 GCA_031375485.1 Gemmatimonadota bacterium
CCCTCAATTGGGGCCCCCGTCACGGGTATGCCATTCTCAACTGGCTCCGCGAATCGACGGGAGGCGCCCTGCAGATCGTCGACGCCGCCCTGTACCCCGCCCTCCATCGGATGGAGGCGCGCGGCTTGATCAGCGCGGAATGGGGGCTCTCCGACAACAATCGCCGGGCCAAGTTCTACGCCCTGACCGACGCCGGTCGGTCGGCCCTCCGGTCCGAGGCCCGGCAATGGAATCAATACGCCGCCATGGTAGCCCGGATCCTCGCGGCGCCGGAACGGGCTGGGTAATCCAATGACATTCGAACCGACTTGGCGCCGGTACCTCCGTTTCGTTCGGCCGAACGTCGCCGCCGATGTCCGGGACGAGATCGACTTCCACGTCGCCGAAATCGAAGCGCGGCTGGTTCGGGACGGGGCAGATCCGGCCGACGCGAGGGCCCGGGCCCAGCGGGAATTCGGCGACCGGGCGGCGGCGGAGCGGGCCTGCCGGGCGATCGGGGAAGCGCGGCTCCTCGCCAGTCGCCGGCGGCGTTGGTGGGAAGACCTCCGCGACGACCTCCGATACGGCGCCCGAAACCTCCGCCGGGCCCCGGGGTTTTCCCTGGTCGCGGTACTGACCCTGGCGCTCGGCATCGGGGCGGCCACCGCCATTTTCAGCGTGGTCAACGGGATCTTGATTCGCCCGCTGCCCTACCGCGAGCCTGAGCGGCTGGTGCGGCTCTACGAGGTCTCGCCCCAGGGTGACGATCAGAACCCGATCGCCGCCGCGAACTTCCTCGACTGGCGGGCTCGGGCGAGGTCATTCGCCGTGCTGGCCGTGCATCGGTGGCCCTACACCACCGTGCTCAGCGGACTCGACACGCCGGTTCGGGCCGTCGTCGATGATCTGTCGCCGGCCGCCCTCGGGGCCCTGGGGGTCCGGCCGATCCTCGGCCGGCTGTTTGGCGCCGACGAGCCCCGGGAGGCGGTCCTGCTGTCGGGCACCCTGTGGCGGAACCGGTTCGGCGCCGACAGCTCGGTGGTGGGGCGGAGCATCTCGTTAGGCGATGTGCCGCACGTCATCATCGGCGTCATGCCCGAGAGTTTCCGGTTCCCGGTGGCCGCGGTCGACCTGTGGCGGCCGGTTACCGAGCCGGAGCTGGCGGCCGCCGACCGGCGGAGCCATAACTTGGGGGCGGTGGCCCGGCTGGCCCCTGGGGTGCCGCTCGCCCAGGCCCAGGCGGAGCTCCGGGCCATTACCGCCGGCTTGCGGAGTGAGTTCCCCGCCTTCCTCGACGGATGGAATGCGCGGGTCGCTCCGCTCAAGGACGATTTGGTCGGACCGATCAAGCCGATGTTGCTCGCGCTGCTCGGGGGAGTCGGACTCGTGCTGCTGATTGCCTGCGCCAACTTGGCCAATCTCTTCTTGGCTCGCTCGCTGGCCCGGGAGCGTGAAGTCGCGGTCCGGGCCGCGCTCGGGGCGGGCCGGGGCCGGATCGTCCGCCAGCTGATGACCGAGGTTGGCTTGCTCTCCGCTGTGGCTGCCGCCGCTGGCCTGGTCTTGGCGAACGGACTGGTCCGGTTGCTTCTGGCGCTCGCCCCGGCCGATTTGCCCCGCCTGGCTGAGGTCCGGATCGATCCGGTCGTGCTCGGGTTCGCGGTATTCGCCACGATTGCGAGCGCCATCGGGTTTGGCTTGGCGCCGGCCTTCGCCAGCGCCCGGGCCAGCTCCCATGCGGCGCTCCGCGCCGCGGCCGATCGGTCCGGCAGCCGACGACATCATCGGATTCGAGCGGGGGTGCTGGTCACGGAGGTGGCCTTGTCCCTGGTGCTGCTGACGGGTGCCGGGCTCCTGGTTCGCTCGTTCCTCAATGTCAAAGGCCTCGATCTGGGCTTCCGGCCGGAACCTTGGCTCGGGCTCTCGATCGACCTGCCGCAGGCCCGGTATCCCGACTTCCCGACCCAGTCTCAATTCGCCGAGCGGCTCCGGAGCGAGTTGGCCGGCGTTCCGGGTGTGGCAGCGGTGACGGCCACGACCCGGCAGCCGGGCTCCGACGGTCCCACGACGTTCAGTTTCGCAATCGAAGGCCGCCCGTCGCCGAACCCAAGCGGCCGGTTCGATCCGGAGTCGGCGGAGTTGGTGCCACCGGGCTACTTCTCGACGTTAGGCGTACCGGTCGTCCGCGGGCGGGCGCTCGATGCCCGGGACCGGCGGGACGGCCTCCCCGTCGCCGTGGTGAGCGAGACCTTCGCCCGGAAGTACTGGCCCGGCGCCGATCCCGTCGGGCGGCGGATCGCCTTCCGGGCCGAGCAGCCTTGGATCGAGATCGTCGGAGTGGTGGGTGACATCGCCATGGGTCCGGCCGACCGACCGGTCACCCCCACCCTCTACCTCCCGGCCGACCAAGGGACCTGGGGCTGGCTCTCGTGGCAAACCGTCTTGGTGAAGGCGGAGCCGGGCCGAACGGCCGCCAGCCTTACGGGGGGCGTGCTGGCCGCCCTCCGCCGGGTGGATCCCGCGTTACCCCCGAGCCGGCTCACGCCGGTAGCCGACCTCTACGCCGACTCGGTCGCCGGACGACGGTTTGCGATGGTGCTCCTGGTCGCCTTCGCAGCCGCCGCCGTGGGGCTCGGACTGGTCGGACTCTACGGGGTGTTGGCCACGACCGTTGCCCAACGGCGTCCGGAGATCGCGATCCGGCTGGCGCTGGGCGCCTCGCGGCCGGCGGTCGTCGGAATGGTGCTCCGGCAGGCGGTCGGGTATACGGCCGCCGGCGTGGCCCTGGGCGCCTTCGCCGCCGCCGGGCTCGCCGGCGGGTTGCGGGGTATGCTATTCCAGGTCTCCCCGCTCGACCCGCTCACGTTTGGCTCCGGCGCCGCCGGACTCGCGGTCGCCGCCATCGGGGCGGCGTGGATCCCGGCGCGGAGGGCCGCGGCGGTCGCGCCAATCCAGGTCCTCCGCGACCCCTGACCCGCCTAACGTTCGTAGAGGTCGACCAACTCACGGAGCCGTTGGATGATGGCGGGGGTGAGGCGGTCGGGGGCAAAGCGGAAGCCCCAGTTCCCGGATTCCCGCCCGGGCAGGTTCATCCGAGCCTCGCTTCCGAGTCCCAAGACGTCCTGCATCGGGATCAACGCCGTGTTCGCCACCGAGGCCAGGGCGGCGCGGATCAGGGTCCAGTGCATCTCGGTCCCATCGGTCCCGAGGTATCGCATGGCGTGGTCGCGCTCGCTCGCGACCTCCTCGACGGTGCGAGTCGAGTCAGCGGCCCCGGTCGAGTTCCACCAGCCCAGGGTGGTGTCGTTGTCGTGGGTGCCGGTGTACACGACCAGATCGTGCGGATAGGTGTGCGGCAGGAACAGATTGGCCGGCCCGTCGGTCCCGAAGGCAAACTGGAGGATGCTCATGCCCGGGTAGCCGAATTGTTCCCGGAGCGCCTCGACGGCCGGGGTGATCAGCCCCAGGTTCTCCGCGACGATCGGCAGGGACCCGAGCCCGGCGGTGAGGGCGGTGAAGAGGTCGGCGCCCGGCCCGGGCACCCACCGGCCATTCACCGCGGTGGCGTCGGTGCCGGGCACTTCCCAGTACGCCTCGAAGCCCCGAAAATGATCGACCCGGATCAGGTCGAATAGCTCGAGCGCCGAGCGGATCCGGCGGGTCCACCATTGGTAGCCGTCGGCCCGCATGGCGTTCCAGTCGTAGAGCGGGTTCCCCCAGAGTTGGCCCGTCGCGCTGAAATAGTCCGGTGGCACGCCGGCCTGGACCCGAGGCCGGCCCCGCTCGTCCAATTCGAACAGCGAGGGGTTCGACCAGACGTCGGCCGAGTCATGGGCCACGTAGATCGGCACATCGCCCATCAGCCGGATCCCGCGGTCGGTCGCGGCCCGCTTCAGGGCGCCGAACTGAGTGAAGAACAACCATTGCTCCCGCCGGTAGTGCTCGACCGAGCCGGCGAGCCGGGTCCGCCAGCGGTCGAGCGCGGCGGGATCGCGGCGAGCCGCCCCGGCGTCCCATTCGGTCCACGCCACCCCGCCGTGCTCCTGCTTGAGCGCCATGAACAGCGCGTAGTCCTCGAGCCACCAGCCCTGTTCAGCAACGAAGGCCCGATAGGCGGTGTCGATTGCCAGCGAGGCCGTCACCTGGCGCAGGGCGGCTTGCTTCTCAGCAATGACCAACGGGAAGTCCACCTGATCCGCCGGGAACTCGCCGGCCGATCCTAGGACATGGATCAGCAGCGGATTGCCGGCAAAGGCCGAGAAGCACTGGTACGGGGAGTTCCCGTAGCCGGTGGGCCCGAGTGGCAGCATCTGCCAGATCGTGAGCCCAGACTCAGTGAGGAAGTCGAGAAACCGATGGGCCTCCGGGCCGAGGTCGCCGACGCCGCCGGGGCCGGGGAGCGACGTGGGGTGAAGCAGGATGCCGGCAGCGCGGGGGAATTTCATCATCGAACCCGGGACCGCTCCCCGCCGCACCCGTCGAGTCCCGTCCCCGAGGTAGCCGGAACCGGGGGCGCCGCGATGCCCGTTCGGGCCAGCGCCGCATTGAATGCCGCGACCCCCTCGACCACCCGGGCCCAGGCCGCGGCCACCTTCCGAACGTCCCGGCAGGTTGCCTCGAACGCCGCTGTCATGGCCGGGGTCGGCGCTAGGTCGGCGTTCTCTTGCGCCATCAACTGCGTGACCAACTTGCCGCTCACGCCCCGAAACGTCGGGGACGCACCGACGGGCTCCGTCCCGGTGAGCCCATCGATCATCGCCGCCAGCGTCGCGCCCGCCGTGGCCACCTCGGCCGGGGGATTGGTGCCGGCGGCCTTGACGAGCGCCGCTCGAAGGGCGGCGGCCCGGAGGTGACCGTCCCCCATGGCGTCGATGGCCGTGTGGAGATTCGTCAACAGCCGGTGCTGGGCGGTGAGTGCCACCGACGTGACGCTCGATCGCGGATCGTTCCGGACGGTGAGTCGTTGAGTGGCGTGCGTCCCGTCGACCGAAAGCCTAACGGTGTAGGCCCCGGGCAACGCCAAGATCCCTTCAGGCGAGGGTGGGGTCAGGCCGAGGTTGGCGTTGATCTCGAAGCTATGGGTGAACGCCTTCGGCGCGTCATACCGGAGATCCCAGTTGGCCCGGTTGCCGCCGGCATGGGCCGGGAGACCGGTCGGGGTCGCCAGCCAATAGTTAGGATGCGGCGGGCGCGCGGCCTCCGCGACCGGGGCCTCGGCGATGCTCGACATCCGGCGGACCACGCGGCCGGTGGCGTCGAGAATCTCGATCGTCAGCTCACCAGCCGGCTTGCTGGCCAGGTAGTAATCGAGGATCGCGCCGTCGGGCGGATTCAGCCCGTGCGGGATCTCGGGCGGGAGCGGGGTGGCCGAGCCGACGTTCCGCCGAACCCGGGTGGCCAAGCCCGGGGCAAAGAGGTGGGCGGGTTGATTCGCGATCTCCGCGGTGACTTGCCGGAGGGCGGAGATGTCGTCGAGGATCCAAATTCCCCGGCCGTAGGTGGCCGCAATCAGGTCATTGCCCTTAATCGTGAGATCGCGATAAGAGGTGACCGGAAGATTCTGGGCCAGCGAATGCCAGTGGTCGCCGTCGTCGAACGACACGTGGACCCCGCTTTCCGTCCCCACGAACAGCAGGCCCGGCCGCTTCGGATCGGCCCGGATCACCCGGGTCAGGCTCCCGCTCGGCTCGTCGGCCGGGAGCCCGGCGATGATCTTCGTCCAGGTCTTGCCGTAATCACGAGTCCGGTAGACGTGCGGGGTGTGATCGCCGAGCCGGATGTACTCGAGCGCGGCGTACGCGGTGCCCGCTTGGTGGGGCGACGCTTCGAGACCCGAAATGTTGGCCCGTCGAGGATCCGTCAGACCGGGAATGCTCACGTCGGTCCAGGTCCGGCCCCCGTCGCGCGTCAGGTGGATCAACCCGTTGCTGGTGGATGCCCAGATCGTTCCCCGCCCCACTGGTGAGGCGGCGAGCGCCTCAATGGCGCCCCGCCCGTTCGGCGTGGTGGCGGCCGTCGCCGAGTCGAGGCCCTTGGGGAGGCCGAGGTCCGGGCTGATGCGGGTCCAGTGGGCGCCTCCGTCAGTCGTGGACACCAGATAGTTCAGTCCGGCAATCAATTGGCGCGGATTCCAGGGCGCCCAGAGCATCGGCTGGGAATTGCTGAGGCGGACCGTGGCCCCGGGGTCGACGGCGGGGCTTACGTTGATCCACTGCTCACTCGGATAGGAGATCTTGACGATCCCGTTCCCGCTGGCGAACACGGTGTTGTCGTCGAGCGGATCAGGCAGCACCGTGCCCCACTCCCAGCCGTTCACCGAATTCCAATCAAATATGGTGATGGCGCCGTAGTTGCCCCGGCTCCGGGTCCGGATCGCGCTCGCATCCTGCTGGGTGGCGTAGATCCAATACGGATACGAGTTGTCGGTGGCGACGTGATAGAGTTGTTCGGTGGACTGGTTGTACCAGGAGCTCCACGTGGTCCCGCCGTCGAGCGAGACCGTGGCGCCCTGATCGAGCCCCATCAGCATCCGGCGGCCGTCGGTGGGGTCGATCCAGAGCTGCTGGGGATCGTCACCCCCGGGAGCGCCCTTGAAGCCGGTGAAGGTCTGGCCGCCGTCGGTGGAGACGTAGCTCGAGGTGGCCAGCGTGTACACGAGGTCGGGGTTCTTCGGATCGACGTACACGCCGCAGTCGTACCCGCTTTGGCCGTTCCGGATCCGCGGGTCGTCCGCCGCCATTTGGCGCCAGGTCGTCCCGCCGTCATCCGACCGGTAGAGCCCCGAGTTGCCGATCAGGAACACCCGTGCCGCATTGGTGTTCATGGCCACCGCGATCGAGGTCCGGCCTTCGAGCCGGGGGAGGCCGCCGCCGGAGAGTTCGCGCCAGGTGACACCGCCATCGGTGGATTTGTACACCGCCGTGCCGGTCCGTCCAGTGTCCGGCGCCGGCCGGGGCGCGAGGCCGAATTGCCAGGAGCGGAGCTTCTCGATCGGGTACCCCGGCGGCACGAAGTGTTTCACCGTGGTGGCGAAGATCACCTCGGGCACGTCAGCGGCGCGGGCGAGTTTCTGGGCGCCGGTCTCTTGGTCGATGAAGAGCGTCCGGACCCAATGGGCCCCGCCGTCGGTGCTCCGGAACACCCCGCGCTGGTCCGTCCTCCGAATCGGATCGCCCTGGGCCGCGACCAGCACCACCTCGGGCGAGCGCGGATCCACCAGCATCGAGGGAATGTGCTTGGTGGCCTCGAGCCCTAGGTGCCGCCACGTCTTGCCGGCATCGGTGGATCGGTACACCCCGTCGCCCTGGTCGAGGGTCGTGGCCGAGATCAGGTCGCCGGTTCCGACGTAAATGACGTCCGGGTTCGAGGGCGCCACCTCGACGGCGCCGATCGAGGAGACCGACCGGATCGCATCGAACACCGGAAACCAGGTGGCGCCCGCGCTGGTCGTCTTCCACACCCCACCGGCCGGAAAACCCGCATAGAAGACGCCCGGCTGCCCGATCGCACCCGACACCGCGGACACCCGGCCACCGCGGAACGGTCCAACGTTTCGCCAGGCCACACCGGCGTAGAGACGGGGATCGATCGGACGCGGAGGCGCTGGCTGCTGGAGGATGGTCGCGACGGTCGAGACCAGTATCAAGACGAGCATGATGGGGCGGTCCTTATCAGCGGGAATCGGCCGGCCGGGATTCCCCTCTAAGATATCAGCCGGTCCGAAGCGCCGCCCGCGACACCTTCACACCAAGCGCGCGATTCCTTCATAGGAAGGGGTGGGTATTGGGAGTTCACGAACGCGAGGGACGCCCGATGAGGCTGGCCTTCCGTACCATCATGCTGCTCGGACTGACCCCGCTGCTCGGAAGTTGCGGGGTCAAGCGGCTCGAACGGAAGTCGGTCGAGCCCGCCCGAGCGGCGACGCTGGATCAGAAGTCCCCCTATCTCAACGCCCACCTCAAGAGCGGCCACGTCTACGTCCTCGCCGGCTGGTCGTTCGACTCGGCCCAGCAGATCGTCACTGGCCGGGGCGACCTCCTGGACTGGAACCGGCGGATCGTCGCGACCGGCACCTTCCGGCTTCCGATCGATTCCGTCGCGCTGTTCGAGACCAACGTGGTCGGCCGGTCCGGCTCGATGGCGGCGGTCACGGTCATGGCCGGGATCACCGCGGCCGAGGAAAACCCCCGACTCGCGGCGCGGATGCTGATCGATCCCGCGGGGATGCTCAAGACCCTGGCGCCGGCGTACAAACGCCAGGAGCCGACCATGGAATCGCTGTTCTGGAACAGTCGTTATGTCCGGCATTGACCGGTGGGCCTACCGACTCGGCGCCGTATCGGTCGTCTTGACGTCCGGTTGCCCGTTCAATACCGCGCCGGCTCACTGGCTGCCGACGCCCCAAGAAGCGGGGCGTGACGCCTACGGCGGATGGGTCGAGTTGTCGGTCGGAGCCCGGGCCGAGCCGGGCCAGATCGAAGGTGAGTTGCTCGCGGTCAGCAAGGACACCCTGTGGGTGCTGACCACGATTGGAGCGCGCGCGGTGCCGACGGCCACCATCGTGGACCGAAAACTCACCGGATATGCCGCTCGCGCCGGCACGGTCGGCGCGGCAACCGCGGCGGGTATCGTCTCGACGATCTCCAACGGGGTGGTGTTGCTCTTGACGGCGCCGGCCTGGGCGATCGTCGGTACCGTCGCCACGGTGGCCCAAGCGAGCGCTCCGGTTATGCGGCGCCCGGCCAAATCGCAGGACTGGAGGTATCTGGCTCCGTTTGCGCGATTCCCTCAGGGGTTGCCGCCCGAGGTTCGGCTCGATCAGATCCGGCCAAAACCACTGAGCCTCCCCTAGCCCCGGGCCCCGGGTCACGAGGCGGTCACGGCCACCTCTGATCTTCCGCCTCACGTTCAGATCAAGGAGGCAGTCCATGCGATTCGGACCTGTTGTGCTTAGCCTGGCGTTCGGAAGCGCGCCGGCCCTCTTGCCGGCTCAGCCAGGAGACTCGGCGGCCACAACCCCGCGCGCCCCGCCGCGCTCGACCTCGTGCTTCCGGGGGCGGCCCGAGCCGATCTGCCACTCGTTCTGGCTGACCGAGTTCGGCTTGGCCCAACAGGTGGGCGCCTTGCGCCGCAATACCATGTTTCAGGTGGAACTTGGCGGGATGGTCAACCACGGAACCCGGCGCGCGTTCGGGCTCGCGGCCTTTGCCCAAGGCGCTGACGAGGGGAGCGGCATCGGCATTCGGCCGCGCGTCCGAACCTGGCTCGGTCCCACGACCAGTCTGGACATCGCTCCGGGGGTCTTCGTGCGGGGCTCGAGGGGCTTTAGCGGCCAGGTGTCGCTCAACTATGCCGACTACGCCGCGATTACGTCCAATGTGACGGTCATGCCTGGCCGGGGCGACAACGAAGGGACGCGGGTAATGCTGCACGTGGGCGCGAAGCTTGGCTCGCGACCGGGAGTCATCGCGGCAATTGCGACGCCACTCATCGCGCTCATCGTGCTGGCTATTGCCTGCGGCAACGGCGGGTGCAACTGGGGATTGTGACCTGCAATCGGCCTGCCGGATTGGGCCAACGATTGACGCCGGAGCCACTCTTTCCTAGCTTGGATCAAACCTGTTAGAACCCAAGCGATCGTGCCGGCGTCGCCCCCGTCCCTCCTCCCAGGAGCTCCGAATGGCGTTGCGTACCCGTATCACGTTAGGCCTTGCTGGTCTCGCCGCACTCTCGGCCTGCACTGACTCGACCCCGACCCCCGCCGACCCGAATGCCGCCGCCCCCGCGTTCAACAACGCCGCCGACCAAGCCGGCGACCGCCCCCAGCGGCATGTGTTCGAGCTGCGGAACTCTCCAGGCGTCCAGAGCGCGGCCGGACGGAAGGGCGGTGGTACGGGCATTTCCTTTCACGGCGGGCCGGTGCTTCAGGCTACCACCAAGGTCGTGGCGATCTACTGGGCCGCGGGTACGATCTACAACGGGGGTCCCACCCCGGGCACGACCGGCTCGGGCGCCGCGGATGGCTCCCTCATCGGCCACTTCCTCCGCAACGTCGGCGGGTCGCCATACTTCAACATCAACACCACCTATACTGACAAGTCCGGCCTCAAAATCGTCAACAGCGTCAACTACACCGGCTTCTGGGCCAATAACACCTCCGCGCCGAGCGGCACCACGTCGGTGAGCGACGCCCAGATGGTCGCGATGCTCCAGAGCGGATTCAACTCCGGCAAACTGATCTACGACCCGGGCACGCTGTACCTGATCTTCACCGCCGGCCAGGTGAACCTCGGCGGCGGCTTCGGCACCCAGTATTGCGGCTACCATACCCACGGCACCGTGAGCATCGCCGGGGTCAACCAGACGGCGCTCTACTCGGCCATGCCGTATGACAACGCCTATCCGGCGTCCTGCACCAACGGCACGGCCTCCCCGAACGGCGACCCGGGGGCCGACAATGAAGTGAGCGTCCTGATCCACGAGATCGAAGAGACTACCACCGACCCAATGGGCAACGCCTGGTACGACACCCGCGGGTATGAGAACGCCGACAAGTGCGCCTGGAACTTCGGCGTCACCTATGCCAGCGGCGGCGGCGTGGCCAACATGAACCTCGGCGGGAAGCACTTCCTGGTCCAGCAAAATTGGATCAACGCGGGCACCGGCGGATGCCGGTTGGCCTACCCGTGAGTTGACCGGTCCGTTAAGTGATGACGTGGGTGGCGACCGGGATGACCCCGGTCGCCGCTATCGAGTCGCTGACGGGCGGGGAATCCGAATCACCCCAACGTTCCCCTCGACCGCGATCGTGGTCCCGAACGGCCGGGACAGCCGGGCCAGCGTCGCGAGAATCTGCTGGGCCACTTCCGGGGGGGCCGGCCGGGGCACCCCCTTGCTCGCGTCCGTTTCATTGAAGCCAAGCTCCACCGGATAGAGCCGGACCTCCGAGACGGCACCGTCGTCGTACTTGCTCACCGCGACGACGCTCCGATACCAGACCGCCCCGCCCTCGCCCCCGAACGAGCGCTTCAGCCACCACTCGTGGAACTCGGCGTCGGTCATCGTCTTGGGATCTTTCTTGAACTGCTCGTAGAGATCCATCGCGATCGGTTCGATGCTGGCGACCTGGAAGAAGAAGTTGCCCAGGCTGTAGAAGATCGGCCGGCCCCGGTAGATCTCGATCCCGCGGAGCTGGTGGGGGCCATGCCCGATGAACGCGTCGGCGCCGTTGTCGATCGCCGCGTGGGCCAGACCAGGAAGAAAGTCGGCCGGCTGTTCGCTCCAGTTGCCGGGCTCGTGGGCGTGAATGGTGGCAATCAAGAAGTCGGCATTCGCTTTCCCCTGCCGGATCGCGGCCAGATTCTCGCGAAGGTCGGTCGAATCGGCGTCGTAGCTGAAGGCGACCTGATCCTTGATGGCGGGGCTCGACCGATAGCGGACCCCGAACAGCTCGAGGTCGGTCGGACTCGAATCGGCGGGGGGCTGGAAGGAGCCCTTCGGCTGGGCCGCATAGAGCGGCCGGAGCGCCCGGAGCATCTCGGGCGACACCAACACCCGGCGGCCGGTCCGCAGGGCGTTGATGCCCGGGCGGGCCGGGGCCTCGTTCAGCGCATTCATCGAGCGGGAGAGCGGCGTGAAGCTCGAGGCCATCGAGACCATCGCGACGGTGCCCTGCGGGGTGGCGAGGTACCGGGCGGCCCGCGACGCGGCGCGGGTCTCGCCGGTGCCGGCGTGGACGATGCCGGCTTGGTCGAGCCGCCGGTCGGTCTCCCGCATCCCCTCGAGCCCCCAGTCGGTGGAGTGATTGTTGGCCCGGGCCACCACATCGAAGCCCATGGTCTTGAGATCCGCCACGACCTCCGGCTCGCTCCGGACCCAGAGTCCGCCGAACTCGGCCTGGGGATACCCGCGGAAGGTCCGGATGTCGATGGCGGTCGTCTCGAAGTTTCCGAAGGTGACGGTGGCGCCGCTGATCCGGGCGATCACCTCGGCGAGGCCCGGGGTGCGGGCCGGCGACGTCGGGTGGGTCTGGATCAGGTCGCCGACTGATGCCAGCGAAAAGCCGTTAGGCACGCCAAGCCGGAGCACCGCCGGATCTCGCGAGGCCGGGGGCCGCTGGGCCGATCCGGTGACCGCGGGGGCGGCGGCCAAGACGATGAATGCGAACGCGAGCCGGGATCGGACCATTGGGGCGCCTGCCGTGGGGAGGAGCTTTACGTTACTGCCTGGCCTCCTGATTCACCACCCTGCCCCACCGGCCCGAGGCCGTTCGATCCGCACCGTTACCGCGCCCAGCGCCGGCACGTCGATCCGCGCCGGCGCCGCCGCGCCCCGTTCTTCGAACGGCGAACTCATTCGAATGCTCCGCGCCCGGGCTCCGCCCCAGGAGAATCCCACTCGGGCGGACCGGGCGCCCGGATTCCAGAGCCGCACCAGGTCGGCCCCGCCATCCGCCGTGGGGACCACGCTCGCCACGGTCACCGCGCGAGTGTCGAGGGTGAACAGCGTCTCCTCCGGCGGCGACGGCCCCGCCGGCGTAACCAGAGGCGGTTCGCCGGCGTCGAGTCCGGCACGGGTAGCCGCCGCCGGGTCGAAAGGACCGTGAGGCAGCAGCGTCACCCGGAACGTGACCGGCCCCGGTTGGTCCGCTTTGAAGTTAGTGTGCCAATAATTGTTCATCGCATAGGCCACCAACTCAGTGCCCGGGAGCGCTTGACGGAGCCAGTCCTCGGTTCCGTCGGCCCGCTTGAACGCCTCAGCCGTCAGGCCATTCAGCTGCCAGAGCGCCAAGTCGGGGGTGACGACGGTGACGCCGAAATCGGCGTTGCTCGCATCGAGCCATCGCTGGACCGGATAGAGGTTGCGGTTGGCGCCGACGGCTTGGTCGATATCGGGCCGGACCACCGCGAGGCCCTGCTCCATCCGCACGGTGCCACCGGGAACGGCCAGCGGAAAGCCGAGGTGCACCGCCTCCTTGCCGCGCTCCGGCGATTTGTCGAGATGGGTCACCACCCCGACGGCATCGCTTCCGGCGTGCAGCGTGACGTCCCGCACCAATGACACGGCGCCGGGTGCTTGGCTGGTGAGGCGAAGCGTGGCAACCAGCGGGCCGGGATCGAGGACCTCGATCCGGGTACTCGCCGCGTCCGCGGCCCGAGCGGTGTCCCGGCCCAGGAGATAGCGGTACCGGTTCCACCCACCGCGCTGGGTGTCCACGAGTTGCCGGCCCCGCCACCGAACCCCGGCGATCGCGCCGGTTCGCCCGTCGATCCGGACCACGACGCGCCCGTTCCAGAGCGAGTCACCAGCGGCACCGGCGGCCGGCTCACTCGGTGGTTCGGCGGCGCCAGGTTCCGTCAGGACTCGGGTGGCCCCCATCGGCCGGAGCGGGAGTTCGACGGCGAGTCCACCTTCGCGCAGTCGCTGCGATGGCAGGAGCCGTCCGTCCAAGCCTCGGGCCCGGTCCCCGGTTCGGCTGAGCGAGTCAGGAATGATGGCGACACCGCGCCGCTCGAACTCGTGGGTGTTCCAGAGATCAACGCCCCGCGACGGCGCCAACACCCGGCTGGCCTCGGCGAGCAGGGCGCGGCTGGCCGAGTCGGCGTCGAGCGCGAACCGCTGCTTGAGTCGCCATTGCTCGAGCGTGCCGGGATCATCGGGGTCGCTGATGCTCCGGTCGGCACCCCAGGTGTGCTCATCCCACAGCAACACCTCGCGCCAGGCGGCGCGGCGCTCCGAGACCGACGGCGTCTGTCCCCGAATCGCCGCCAGAGTCCCCGCCTGCACCAGCCGGGCGGCGCTGGCACGGGCCAAGAGATGCTCCCGGGCCGAACTGACGGCACCGTCTTCCCAATAGCCGGTGAGATCGCCCCGGATCCGGGGAAGCGCCCGGCCATGGCGCCGCTCCATCGCGGCAAACATCCGCGGCAAGGTCGAGATCACCAGCCGAGGACTCAGATACCGCTCGTTCCACTGCCGGACCACGGTGGCGAGTTCGGCATCGGGAAAGCCGTTGTCGCCGCCGATCGCGTAGCGGACCTGAACGATATCCCAGGGGTAGCCGCGAGCCCGGAGATCGTCCAGATACTCGCTCATCACGCCGGCGTCCTCCAGCGTGAGGCGACCCCGGGGCCACCCGCCGATCCACGAGTACCCGCGCCCGGCCGTCATCACCAGGACGCTGTCTCGGCCGCTCGGCCCGATCCACCAGAACGGCCGGTCGCCCCAACTCTCGAGGGTGTGGCCGATCCGGTCGCCACTCTTGGCGAGCGAGGGGATGTAATTGGGACCGCTCGAGAGGTAGCGGATCCCGTGCTGGGCCAGCGCCGGCACCAGGCCCCAGGTAAAGCCGGGGACGTCGCTGGTCATGGCTGTTACGATCGCGATCCGGTGATCATGCCGGAGGGTCCGGGCGTAGTCGAAGGCGTGGACCAACTCCTCGCCGCCGAGGAGCCCGGTCATCAGGTTGGCGTAGAGGCCGCTCAGGGTCAGGTCGCCGGCGCGAACGGCGGCCAGGAGGCGACTGGTGTCGGCGGCACTGCGCTCCCGCAGGTAGCCGTCGACCGGCCAGAGTCCCTCGATGTTCCAACGGAACCGGGCCCCCTCGGGATTGGTACGTGAGCGGTCGACGTAGGCCAGCGCGCTGTCGTAGCCGCGCCAGTGCTTGTCACGCACGATGGGATAGGGATCGGTGTAGCCGATGTCGAGGTGGCTGTGATTGATCAGATGGATTTCGCGGGGCACCACGGGCAGGAGCGGCACCGCTGGAAAGTCAGCCCGCCCGGGTCGACCGCTCACTGAGATGGCGACGGTGGCGGGCCGGCGAACCGCGGGAACGTTGACCCGGAACGTCGTCCCGCCGGCCGCGAGGAGCGTCGCCTGCCGAGGCTTCCCGTCCACTGCGACGGCGACGGTCGTCGTGTCGAACGGGCTCCAGGCGTCGATCCGGACCGTTTGATACCGGGCCATTCCCTCGCGCGCGAGCATCGACTCGGCGTGGGGACGGAGAGTCGGCTGCATCGAGACGGTGTAGAGAATGAACCAACTCATCCGTCCGACACTCTCGCCCTGGACTTGAAGCGTGAGCGGCTCGCCGGCGGGGGCGAGCGCGGCGGGCACGGCCAGGGTGAAGACTCCGTGCACGTCGCCGAATTTGTCGATCAGGAGCCGCCGGAAGTCGAGGGTAATTCCCTCCCCGCCGTCGATCCGCCAGGTCGCCGCCGTCGTAGTGGGCTCGGGCAGCGCGAAGCGATGGGTGCCATTGATCATGACCCAGAAGCGAACCGGCGACTGGCCCGGATCGGTGACGTCCATCGCCGCGAGGAAGGCCACCCGCCGGGTCTCACTCGGACCGGCGGTGACCGGCGCCGTCCGCCATCGCGCCGCGTTGGTGCTGTCGAGGGAGCGGACGAGGAGCGAAGCCCCGGCGGTGGGATGGGCCGAGTGATAGCTGAAGACCTCGCCCCGGAGGCTGGCGGCATACCCGTCGGTCACGCCGACCGGGAGGGCTCCGAACGATCGGGTCAGCGAATCGACCACCACGAGCAATACGGGAACCAGCATGCCTACCTCACTGTCCTCGGCTCAGTCCGAGGGCGTCAGGATCGACGACCTCCAAGGCCGCCCCGCCCTCAGGGCGTAGTAAACCCCTCGCGCTGCGCCGCCTCCCGCAATCGGTCGTCGAACGTCACGAACCCGCCGTCGGGCGGCGCCCCGGCCCACTCGAGCGCCGCGGCAAGTTGGAGCGCATCCGCGGCGCGAAGCGGATGCAACCGGAGCAACCGGAGGGCCTGCTCGCGCACGCCATCGCCCGGCTGCACCTCGAACCAGCTCGATCGGAGCGACTCGAGCAGCGCCCTGGCCGCCTGTTCGTCCCGGCCGCTGAGGTGCCCGTCGCGGTAGAGTCGGGCGATCGACGAGGCGCAATCCACCGCCGACCCCCACCAGACGACCGGCTCCCCGTCCTCCTCGAGCAGCCGCTTGGCCCGCTCGGTCCGGGGCTGCGCCAGCAGGAGTGGCACCAGCGCCGAGGAGTCCCAGAACCTCACCGTCCGCCCTCGCGCTCCTCGAGCAACCCACGCAT
>JANMHX010000327.1:0-2122 GCA_031375485.1 Gemmatimonadota bacterium
CCGCGGAGGCCCGTTCGAAGAACGTGACCGTCACTTTGTCCCCGGCGATCCAATCCCGCCGGGTGCCGGTGGTGGTATCGCCCGACAGACCGGCCCAGCCGTTCCCGAAGGCGATGACCTTGGACAGTTTCTGGTTCGGGGTCTCGACCCAGATCGAATCACCCTTCACTTGGTAGTCGGCCGACACGGCGACGGGCCGCACCGATTTGCCCCACGCCACGGTTTGTTCGGCCTGGCGTTGGCGGAGCCGGATCAGGATCGAGTCGGCATCGAGCGTCACGTCGCGGCTCACGAGCCGGGCACTGTCCCGGCCTTTGACCGACGACAACTCCCGTTGGACCAGGCCGATGTCGATGACGCGTCCGGTCAGGGTAAAGCCCGGGCTGGTGCCGGTGGTGTCTTGCTGGTTGCGGAGCGCCGCTTTGCCGATCAACTGGCCCGCTTGCTTCTTGCCGCTATCGAGCCAGAGCGAGTCGCCGGTCCCTTTGAGGTTCTCGCGGTCGATCGTCACCGCGCCGCCGGCGTTGATGATGTCGTTGCCGATCGTGCGGACGGTGTTGCCGACGATGACGTACGGCGTTTGGACCCGGCCGGTGGAGTCCTTGACCACGTACGACACGACGGGCCGGCTGTAACCGAGGACCTCCAATTCGGTCCGGAGGCCCCGCACCGGCCGGAGGTAGTCGATCCGGGCCCCGGTGATCGTCGATCCGCTCTTGAGATCCCGGTGCACGACATTGCCCTGCGCCTCGAACCGCTCGCCGTCCTTGAAATAGGTGCCGAAGTCGGCGTCGAGGTTGGTGGTGGAGTCGCGGTACTTGACGCGGTTGCCCTGCGAGATGAACTGGACGACGTTGCCGCCATAGGAGGCCACGCTGTCGGAGTAGATGTGAATGTTCCGGCCGACGCACTGGGCGTGGATGTTGCCCCCGGCAAACATGTGCTCGACGCCCGGAGTGGGCTCGGTCCGAACGCCCTGGCGGTCGACATTCAGGATCTCGAGCCGGCACCGGTCGCTCGCGGGGGCGGCTTTCTTCCGAGCCTGGGCACCCGCCGGGGCCGCCACGATCAGGGCAGCTCCGCCGACGAGGAGGCCGATTCGCCGGAGACCGCTCATCGCTTGTCCTCCAGGATGACGCCCCCGCTCCGCTGGATCCCTTTGGGTTGATCGGTGACCACATATTTGAATTCGAGGTCCGAATGGAATCGGCTTCCCGTCAACCGCTCGGTGCGAGATTGGTACGTAAAGGCGCTATCACTCGAAATCTGCAGGGCCACCTTGTCGTAAATGAGGTGCTGGGTGGCCAGGGTCCTCCCGTCGGTCGAGACGACCTTGACGTTGCCGGTCGCGTCGAGCGAGCCGTTCGTCATCGTGTAGAGACCGCGCTTGGCGGTCAGGACCGATGATTGCTTGCCGTCCTCGAAGAAGGTGACCTGGAGCCGACGGAGGTCCATTTTCTGGGCGGCCTGATAGACATAGGCCGTCTCGGCCACGACGTGGTTCTGGCGGGCGCCCTCGTTGAACAGGTCGGTGCTCATCTTGAGCATGACCTGATCGGCGCTATCGGCCGGAGCGGTGGCCGCGTTCGGCCGAATCCCGTCGGTGGCGCAGGCGCCGGCCGAGAGCACCCCGATCGCGACCCCAAGGAGTCGCTTCATACCGCGCCCGCCCGCATCAGGTCGTGGAGGTGGACCACGCCGCAGAGCGTCCCGGCGTCGTCGGTGACCGGGAGCGCCATGATGCCGAACCGTTCCATCAGTCCGGTCGCGATCGCGGCCGGGTCCTCGGCGCCGACGGTTTTCGGCGCGCTCGTCATGACCTGACCCACCTCGAGATCCCAGTAGTGCTGGTTCCGTTCGGCAATCCGGGACAGATCACCCGCGGTGATCACGCCCTGGAGGCGGCCCTGGCTCACCACCAATGCCATGCCGCGCTGATGGGCCAGATGTTCGACTGCCTGGCGCATCGGGTCGGCGGGGTCAAGGGTTTGTCCGAGGGGCTGCATGACGTGGTGGACCTTGAGCCGCAATCGCCGCCCGAGTTGGCCGCCCGGATGGAGCCCCGCAAACGCCTCGCGGGAGAATCCCTTCTGCTCCAGGAGGGCCACCGCCAGCGCATCGC
>JANMHX010000387.1:0-5894 GCA_031375485.1 Gemmatimonadota bacterium
GTTTCGACCTTGCCTTGCCTCTTCGGCGAGAAGATCGTGCTCCGGATCTTGGACAAGGGCAACTTGACGCTCGATCTTTCGAAGTTCGGCTTCGAGCCGAAGGCCGAGGGTGAGTTGATGAAGGCGATCTTGAATCCGTACGGGATGGTGCTGGTCACCGGCCCGACGGGTTCCGGTAAGACGACCACGCTGTACTCCGCTTTGTCCCGGATCAACACGATCGAAACCAACATCATGACCGCCGAAGATCCGGTCGAATACAACCTGATGGGGATCAATCAGGTTCAGGTTCGGCCCGATATCGGCTTGACGTTCGCTGCGGCCCTCAAGGCGTTCCTGCGCCAGGACCCCAACGTCATCATGATCGGCGAAATTCGAGACCTGGAAACCGGCGGCATCGGCATCAAGGCCGCCTTGACGGGCCACTTGGTGCTGTCCACCCTTCACACCAACGACGCGCCGAGCACGATTACCCGGATGATCGATATGGGGATCGAGCCGTTCAACGTGTCGGCGGCGGTCAACTTGGTCGTGGCGCAGCGGCTGGTGCGCCGGATCTGTTCGGGCTGTAAAGCGCCCGCCAAATACCGGGACGAGGAATTGCGGGCTATCAACGAAAACCTCGACATTGCCCGGGCGTTGCCGTATATGAAGGGGACCGGGTGCGATACCTGCGGCGGCACCGGGTACAAGGGCCGGGCGGGTATCTATGAAGTCATGTCGATGACCAATGAGCTTCGACGGATGATCCTCCGCGGCGCGTCGGTGGCGGAGTTGCGGGACCAGGCGGTGGCGGACGGCATGCTGACGTTGCGAATGGATGGGATCAAGAAGATCGAGCGAGGCGTGACCACCCTCGAGGAAGTGGTCAAGGAGACTGCGTCATGAGCGAAGGCGAAATTCGATTGGGAGACGCGGCGCCGGCGGGCGACGGCCGGAACCGGCTCAATCTCCGGTCCCTGCTCCAGGAAATGATCGATCGCGAAGCCTCGGATCTCCACGTCACCGCCGGCGAGCGCCCCAAGCTCCGGGTCGACGGCGACATTCTCGATTCGACCGTCGATCACATCATGACCCCGAAGGACACGCTCCAGCTGGCCTACTCGGTGTTGACCGAGTCCCAGAAAAAGCGCTTCGAGCTCGAGGACGAACTCGACTTTTCGTTCGGCATCCAGAACCTGGCCCGGTTCCGCGGTAACGTGTTCAAGCAACGGGGCTGCGTGGCCATGGTCCTCCGGATGATCCCGTTCTCGGTCCGGACCTTCGACGAGTTGGGGCTTCCGCCGGTCATGGCCAAGCTGGCCGAACGGCCGCGCGGGTTGATCCTGGTGACGGGTCCGACCGGCTCCGGCAAGTCGACGACGCTGGCGGCGGTGATCGACAAGATCAACAAGGAACGGAAGAGCCACATCATCACGGTGGAAGACCCGATCGAGTTCATCCACCGTCACCAGGGCTGCATCGTCAACCAGCGCGAAATCGGCACTGACACCAAGTCGTTTGCCACCGCGCTCAAGTATGCTCTGCGGGAAGACCCGGACGTCATCCTGGTCGGCGAAATGCGGGACCTTGAAACCATCGCGGCCGCGCTCACGATCGCGGAAACGGGTCACTTGGTCTTGGCCACGCTGCACACCAACTCGGCGGCGGAGTCGATCAACCGGATGATCGACGTCTTCCCCAGTAATCAGCAGTCGCAGATTCGGGCCCAGCTCGCCTTCGTGCTCGAAGGCGTCATCACCCAGACCCTGCTGCAGCGCAACCGCGGCAAGGGCCGGGTCATGGCCTGCGAGATCATGGTGGCGACGCCGGCCATCCGGGCCCTGATCCGGGACGACAAGATTCACCAGATTTACTCCGCCTTGCAGTCCGGGAAGAAGCACGGCATGCAGACCATGACCGATGCGCTGTATCAGCTCTATATGAACCGCGAAGTACCGAAGGATGAGTGTCTTCGGGTGGCCAGCGATCCGAATGAGTTCTTGCGGATGATTGGCGAGAAACCGATGGAAGAGCAAGCGATCGCGGACGTTCCGGGGCAGGGAAAGGGCGAGCGGGCGTTAGCCCGCCGATAAACAGGTGAGGTAGCCGATGGCAGTCTTTGAATACACGGCCAAGAACACTACGAGCGGCCAAATCATGAAGGGGACCCTCGACGTCGCCGGGAAAGACGACGTCATGGCATACCTCAAAAAGAACCGGTTGTTGCTCGTGACGGTCCGCGAGCAGTCCAAACAGATCACGTTCAAGATGCCGGGATCGGGCGGGGTCAGTACCCGCGATCTCGTCATTTTCACGCGGCAATTCGCGACGATGATCAATGCCGGTCTTCCTCTGGTCCAATCCCTGACGATCCTGGCCGCGCAGACCGAGAACAAGGCGCTGAAGGACATCGTCAAGCAAGTGGTGTACGACGTCGAGGCGGGCAACACCCTGGCCGACGCGTTCCGAAAACATCCGAAGGCCTTCCCTGACCTGTACGTCAACATGGTGGCGGCCGGCGAAGCCGGCGGTATTCTCGACACCATCTTACTTCGGTTGGCCACCTTCCTCGAAAAGAGCGACGCCCTGATCCGGAAGGTGAAAGGCGCGATGGTCTATCCGGCCGTCATCATCTCGGTGGCCGTCATCGCCATCGCGGTGCTGCTCATCTTCGTCATTCCGACGTTCGAGAGCATGTTCGCCTCGGTGAACATGGAACTTCCGATGCCGACGAAGATCGTGATCGGGGCCTCGAAGATCCTGACCGGGTGGTGGTGGGCCATTCTGGGCGGCATCGGCGCCATTTCGTTCGTGAGCCGCCAATACTACATGACACCCGACGGCCGCAAGATGATCGACGGCGCCATGCTCAACGCGCCGGTGTTGGGCGACCTGCTCCGGAAGTCGGCCGTGTCGCGGTTTACCCGGACCCTCGGCACCCTGATCTCGTCGGGCGTCTCGATTCTCGACGGCCTCGAGATCACGGCCAAGACGGCCGGCAACCGGGTCATCCACGATGCCGTCATGCAATCCCGGGCGTCGATCGCCGGTGGTGAAACGATCGCCGGGCCGCTCGAGGCCTCGAAGGTCTTCCCGCCGATGGTCATCTCGATGATCGCCGTCGGCGAACAGACCGGCGGTCTCGATGAAATGCTCTCAAAAATCGCCGACTTCTACGACGCCGAAGTCGACGTCGCCGTCAGCGCGTTGCTCAGCTTGATGGAACCCATCATGATCGTCGTGCTCGGCGTGGTCGTCGGTGGCATGGTGGTCGCGATGTACCTCCCGATCTTCGACATGGTGAACGCGGTCCAGTAATCGACCGAAAACCCACAGATTCGCCATGGGGGACACGGGGGCCGGTGAAGAACCGGCCCCCGCTGTTTTTAGACCTCCAACAGCTCCGGTTCCGAGGAGCGAGTGGGCTCCCCGGCCGGGCTGGTCTGCTGGGGCGTTGCCGGAGGGGCCGGCATGGCCCCCGCGGCCTCGGTCGTCCCGAGGCGGGGATCCAGTCGCTGGATTTGTCGCGACGGGATGTAGATCGTTGGTCGCAACATGGTCGTCGCCTCCTCTTGCTGCATTGGTTACAAGCCTAGAAACACGGCGCCCCACCTGGCGTCCTGATGCAAGGTGGGGCGATGACACGGCTCGGGCGTTTGGAAACGCTTCAGGACGGATCAGGCCTCCACCAGGGGTGGAAACGATCGGCAACGGGAATACCCCGCGCCTCGCTTCTCGTTTGCTGGTTCCGTACGTTGCTCATGTGATCTCCGTCACAACTCGCCTACGTTTCTGCATAACGCTCGAACACCGGACGCGGACAGTAAGAACCGCGGGCCGGTTTGTCAACCGCGAGGGGGCCCGGCGCGTGTCTATGTTTCGGCGTACGGGTCGTCTTATCTTTCGTCAACACTCATCGGCGGGGGCAGCAATGGAGCGGTTCAAGGCGACGGTCGGGCGGGGGCTCTTGGTCATCGGTTTTGCGGTGGCCGGTTTCCAGTCGGCGGCGGCCCAGGTCAAGGGAGTCGAATTGAACGGCTTCTTCGGGATCTACGGCCCCACCAACAAGGAAGGGCTCCAGGGGACCCGGGAGGCGCTCCGGCGCGGCTCGGCCGCCTTCGGCGGCCGCCTGACCTACTGGACCGGCAAGGCCCTGGGCCTCGAGCTCACCGGCGCCTTCTCGCCGGCCCGGATCCGGGTGTCGTCGACCGCGGGCCAGTTCGCCAGAAGCACCGCCGTTACGATGGGCTCCGGCAAGCTGATGTTCAATCTCACCCCCGGGAGCAAACTGATCGGCCTCGCCCTCGGCGGGGGCGTGGCCGGCATTCACACCGGCAAGACCGTGGCCGATCCGACCGTGTCCTCGACGGACGTCGGTGGCATCGCCGGAGCCTCACTTCGCATCAACTTGGGCGAGAACGTCGCCCTCCGCGGCGACTTCGAAGACTACCTCTACAACGGCAGCTTCGGCCGCGGCGCGAAGTTCACCCAGGACCTCGTCGTCTCCGCCGGCCTCTCCATCAAGTTCTAGCCCCCCAGCCGAGCGCCGAGCGCCGAGTGCCGAGTGCCGAACTTCCATACCCTAGGGGGGTATGGTATCTTCCCTCATGCCTGAAACCGTCACCCTCCCCGTAACCGGCATGACCTGCGCCGCTTGCCAGGCCCGGGTCCAACGTGCGCTGGAACGATCTCCGGGGGTCGATGAGGCCGCCGTCAATCTGATGCTGCACTCCGCCACCGTGCACTACGATCCGGGGGCCACCACGCCCGAGCGCCTGGTCGAATTGATTCGGGACGTCGGATACGGTGCCGAGCTGCCGGTCGCGGGTCAAACCGCCGAGGCAGCCCACCACGCGCTCGAGCAGGATCAAGACGCCGAGTATCGCGAGTACCGCGCCAAGGCCCTGGTCAGCGTCGGGCTCGGCCTTGTCGCGATGGTCGTTTCGATGCCCTTGATGCAAGGCCCCCATGCCGGGATGGACCCGGTCATGCGGTGGGCCGCCGCCGTGCTCAATCCGCCGCTCGAAGCGCTGTTCCCGTGGCTTTACCAGGCCAATCCCGAGGGGCTCCGGTGGGTGCTCCTGGGCTTTACCGTGGTGGTCATGGGCTGGGCTGGGCGCCATTTCTACGCCGGGGCGTGGTCGGCCCTTCGGCACCGGACCGCCAACATGAACACGCTCGTGGCCCTCGGCACCGGGTCGGCCTTCGCGTTCAGCGTCGTGGCCACCGTGGCGCCCGGGGTGTTTGAACGAAACCAGTTGCCGGCGGACGTGTACTACGAGGCCGTGATCCTGATCATCGGTCTGTTGTTGCTGGGCCACGCCTTGGAGGCTCGGGCCAAGCGCCAAACCAGCGGGGCCCTCCGACGGCTGATCGACTTGAGCCCGAAACGGGCCCGGGTGCGGCGGAACGGACAGGAGGTCGATCTGGCGCTGGAGGACGTTCTCGTTGGGGATCTGGTGCTGCTCCGCCCGGGCGAACGGGTGCCGGTCGACGGCCTGATTCAGAGCGGGACCACCGATCTCGATGAGTCGATGATGACGGGGGAGCCGTTGCCGGTTCCGAAAGTGGTCGGCGACCGGGTGATCGGCGGCACGATCAATCGCACGGGGGCGGTGGAGTTTAGCGTCACGGCGGTCGGGACCGGAACGGTCCTGTCGCGGATCGTCACGATGATGCGTGACGCCCAGGCCACTCGCGCCCCGATTCAGCGGATGGCCGACCGGATCAGCGCCGTCTTCGTCCCGGTCGTCGTCGTCATTGCCGCGATCACGTTCCTCGTCTGGTACGCCGCCGCCGACACGGCTCCCGTCGTCCGGGGCCTGACGGCCGCGATCTCGGTGCTGATTATCGCCTGTCCCTGTGCCATGGGCCTGGCCGTCCCGACGGCGGTGATGGTGGCCACCGGGAAG
>JANMHX010000073.1:0-59741 GCA_031375485.1 Gemmatimonadota bacterium
CTCGCCGTCGATGAACGGCATCACGTAGTACAAGAACCCGTCGGCCTCCCCGCTGTCGAACAGCGGCAGGATGTGCGGAGGACTCAAGCTCGCGGTGGTCTTGATCTCCACCACGAACCGTTCGGCGCCGAGCACCGCGGCGAGTTCGGGCTTCAGGACCTTGAGCGCGACTTTCCGGTCGTGCTTGAGATCCTGGGCCAGGTAGACGGTGGCCATCCCGCCGGCACCGAGTTCGCGCTCGATCCGGTAGCGGTCGGCCAGCGCCGCGGCGAGACGCGCGGGAGCCCCGGTCATCAGGCAAGCTCCCGAAGGCGGTCCATCAATCCCGACAGGTTGCACGATGCCCGGCGCTCATCACCGGCGGACCGGTTCGTCTGGGAGACCAAGAACCGGCGCGATGCCTTGATCATGTCGGCGGAGGCATCGAGTCGATCGAGGTCTGCCGGACTCGGGGAGCCAGTGAGCTTCACCTCAATCGCCCACCGCTCGGTCCCGAGGTCGAGCACCAGGTCAATCTCGTAGCCGTCGCTGGTCCGGAAGTAGTAGGGCTCGAAGGCCCGGCCCTGCGACGTCAGTTCGCCGATGACCTGCTCGATCACGTACCCCTCCCAGCTGGCCCCGACCCAGGGCTGGACCAGGAGGGCGCGATCATCCGGCACGTTGAGCAGCGCATGCAGCAGCCCCGAATCCCGCCAGTACACCTTCGGACTCTTCACGAGACGCTTTCGCAGGTTCGCGTGCCAGGGCGGCAGCCGCCGGATCAGGTAGGCACCGATCAGGTAGTCGAGGTAGCTGTTGACCGTTTTGTAGGACAACCCCAGGCTCTGGCCCAGTTGCGAGGCGTTCCAGACCTGACCGTGCACCGCGGCCACCAGGCGGAGCAGGCGATCGGTGACCTGTGGCTTCGCCGCCAGCCCCCAGCCGGGAAGATCCCGCTGCGAAAGAAGCGCCAGGTAGTCGCGCTGCCACCGGGGAAACCGGCCACCGTCGAGGATGCCGCCGTCGGGATACCCGCCGTACAACCACCGTTGCTTCCGCTGCACCGGGTTGAGCTCGCTCCAGAGCAATGGCGTCAGCTCCACCTGGGAGAGGCGGCCCGCGAGGGATTCGGAGACCTGGGTAATGAGCGATGGCGCCACGGATCCAAGGAGGAGGAATCGGTCGGGACGCTTGCGATCTTGGTCGATCGCCCCGCGAATCCTGGGGAACACCTCGGGCCACGCCTGCGCCTCGTCGAGGATGATGCGTTCCCGCCCGGCGATCCGCTCGGACCATTCCAAGTCGAGCCGGAGCCGTTCGGGCTCCTGTTCGAGGTCGTAGTACGCCCCCCCCAGCGCCTGGGCCAGGGTCGTCTTCCCACACTGGCGCGGTCCGAGGAGCGCGACGGCCGGATACGCCGCAAGCCGGCGACGCAGTTCGGGGAGGACGTGGCGGACTAACATGGTGTTTGCAAGTTAGCTCTTGACTTCTATTTTACAAGCAACTGCCCCCGTTGGTGACGATGAACCCTGACCCCGTCGTCTGGCTCGGGAGCCGGACCATCAGGAACGACCCGTCCGCCGGGCTCACGTCGACCGAGGAGCGCCTGGACTACCAGCCTCCAATCAAAGCAATCAAACGGCGCACCGCCTCGCCGACGAACGCGGGGGCCTCGGCCTCGGCATCGACCTCCACGACCTCCACGCCCGGCGGGAGCCCCGCCCGGAGCGCGGCGAAGAACGCCCGATCGCTCTCGGGGTCATGCAGCGGGCCGCCCGGCACCGAGTACCGCCCGACGCCCCGCAACGGCAGCATGCACACCGCCTTCCCGCCGGTATGCCGCAACCGCCGGCAGATCTCCTCGGCCACCCGAACGATTTCTTCCCGGTTGAGGCGGGGGACGAAGATCACCGGACTGTGGAAGACGTACTGGTGGTCGCGGTACTTCTCGGGGACCACGTTGGCCTCGACGAAAATCCCGAGATGCTCCGCCCCGCCGGGACAGATCACCTGCGGCAAGCCGAGTTTCCCCGCCACCGTGAGCCGTTCAGGGCCGCCCGCCCGGAGGCCGCCGAAGACGTCATCGGCGATCTCGCCCAAGGCATAGTCGAACACGGCGCCGATCACGCCCTCCTTCATCAACTGCTCCATCGCCCGGCCCCCGGAACCGACGGCGTGGAAGACGACCACGTCGTACCCGGCCTCGCGAAACAGCGTGAGAGCGAGCGTGGCCCCGTCGGTGAGGACCCCCAGGTTGGTCATCGCGATCAGGGGCTTGTCGCCTCGCCGGGTCTCCATGGTGCCCTCGACGAGCGACATCCCATACGCCGCGGCGGCCGCATTGGCGAGAATCCGCGCGGTGAACGGGTTCACCCCAACGAGATCGCTCACCGAGAACATCATGGTGATGTCTTTGACGCCGACGAACCGGGAGGTGTCTCCCGAGGCGACGGTCGAGACCATGACCTTGGGGAAACCGTACGGCAACGCTTGCATCACCGCGGTAGCGGCCGAGGTTCCCTGGGTCCCGCCGACGCCGAGCACCGCGTGGGCGCGGCCGGCCTCGATCAGATCGAGCAGAATCCTGGTGGCGCCGGCGACCATGACCGGACCCGCCACCTCGCGGGTCGGCGCCCTCAGCAGCTCGCCCAGGTTGCCCCCGCCGGCCTCGGCGACCTGCTCGCGGCCGACGTCCGCCACCATCCCGGGCGTGCCCACCACGCCGAGATCGATGATGGTGGCCTTTCCCCCCAACGCCACCACCTGGCGGCGGAGAAACTCGGCCTCCTCAGCTTTGGTATCGAGGGTCGCGAGGATGACGACGGAGCGGCTCATGACGGGGGTGCCCCGGTCTTAAAGGTGAGCCGGGCAAACTCCTGGGCCGCTTCGAGCACCGCCCGCTCGATCGGCAACCGCTCGGTCGATGACCCGGTCCAGAATCCATGCCCCGAGGTGTGGTCGAGCAGGTACTGCGCGTCGGCCGGCGTCTCCATGGCGGCGCCGTGACCCACCAGGATCACCTCGGGGTGGATGGCGCGCACCTGCGCATACACCGCTTCGGTTCGCCGAGCCGTCTCCTCGATGGTCTCGCCCGAGTCGTAGCCCGTCAGGCCGCCCTTCGTCGTTCCAGCATGAAAACAGAAGATGTCCGGTCGAGCGCGTTCCACCAGCCGAAGGCTATCCTCCATATCGAACGCGAGCGCGATGGTCACCATCTCCATCTCCTTCGCCAGCGCCAGCATCTCGATCTCATGGTCGAAGGTGATACCGCTCTTGACCAGCACCTGGTAGAGAGTGCTGTCCTTGTCGACGTAGCCGATCGACGGCCCGATGTTCGAAACCGAGAGAACGCCCATCGACTTGAGCCGCCCCAGCACGGTCCGCATGTCTTTGAGCGGATCGTTGGCGTTGAGACAGGCGCAGACGAAGGCATCGCCTTTGAGCGCGGGGAGAATGTCCTGTTCCGTGTAGGCCAGGGTCTCGGCATTGGAGTCGAGGATCGGCCACATCATCGACATGGTGCCCATCCCGTTGGCCCGCAGGCGGGCGCCGGAGAAGGTGTTGATGCAGTCGACACCGGCCCGCTCCAACAGCTTGGCCACCAGGCCGCTGCCGGCGCTCGCAATGAAGATCGGATGGCGAGACGCCACCTTGGCCCGGAGCTTCCGGAGGATGGCGTCGCGGGTGGTTCGGGGAACGATCATCGGGTTCAGCGCTCTATTTCTTCACCACACGCAACACAGCGTGCATGGTCTGTCGGTGGCCGGGAAAGGTGCAGAGGATCTCGTAGTCCCCGGGTGCCGCGGGCGCCCGGAACTCGAAGACCTGGGACTTCTGGTGGCTCAGCAAGTCAGTCGACGCCAGGATCTTCTCGCTCTTCGGGATGAAGCGCTCCGCGAAACCCTTCGATCCGAGCTGGTCCGCCGCCGCACCGATCTCGTCGCGTGAGCCCGGAGTCCCAATGACCAGATTGTGGGGCGTGAAGTCGTCATTCACGAACTTGATGGTGACAGCCGTCCCCGCCGAGACGGTGTACACCGGGAGTTCGTAGCGCATCCCCTCGACCACCGTCCGGACCACGAGGGCGCCGTCATCACCGGCATCGGCGGCCACCGGCTTCCCGGGGACGGACTGAGCCGCCCCCGCACCGGAGCGGCCCGGGGCGTCGGCCCACATCCGTTCCACCCGCCTCGCCGCGGTCCGCGCCTCCGGCACCGGCGACTTCAGGACCAGTCCGAGCAGATCCTGATTGACGACATTGTGCTGCTGAAACACCCAGAGGGCTTCGAGCAGGTGGTGGGCATCGGCCTCGCTCTTGGGGTCAAACCGCTTCATCCACTCTCGGGTCGCGGCGATCACCTCGGCGGAGTTCCGCTCCGACAACTCGACCCGGGCGCGATGCCGGATCCCGTCGATCGGATGCTCGAGCGCCTTGAGGAGGGCCGGAACGGGTGCTCCGTCGATGGCGACGTGCTCCGAGAGCGGCCGCCCCGGCACGGTGATCCGGTAGATCCGGCCGTGGGTGTGGTCGCGGGCCGGGTCGCGAATGTTGTGTTGCATGTGCCCGATGACGGCATTGGACCAATCGGCGACATAGAGCCCGCCGTCGTCGCCGATCTCGAAGTCCGTGGGGCGGAAGTTGGGATCGGATGAGACCAGGAGATCGTCGGTCTCGGTGCCCTGAACGTCGCCGGTGGCCGGATCGGCGGTCAGGGTGTACTGCTTGATGCCGAGGAAGGCGATCACGTTCAAGATCAGGAAATTGCCCTGGTTCTTGGCGGGAAAATGCCCGCTCGAAAGGATCCCGCTCGACGGCACCGGCCGGACGGTGTGCCGGAGCATTTGGCGCATCGCGAAGGTCCCGTCGGGATTGTCCTTGACCTGATAGGCCGTGCCGCCGGTGGCGTCGGTGGCGTAGTGGCGACCCCAGTAGTCGAAGCTGATGCCGTGCGGGTTCGGGCTGTTTTCCGCGTGGAACCGGAACTCGTGGGTCCGCGGATTGAAGCGGTACATCCCGGACTTGCTGAACTCCTGATTGCCGGCCCAGGGTGTCTCCACGTTGGTGACGCTGAAGATGCCCTCTTGGAAGTACAGGAAGCCGTCCGGCCCGTAGATGAAGTTGTTGGCGGCATGGTGGGTATCCGCCGAGCCGAGCGCCCCGCCGATCCGGTAGCGGACGTCGGCCACGTTGTCGCCGTCGGTGTCCTTGAGGAAGAGGAGATCGGGTTGAGACGCGACGATCACGCCGCCGTTCCAGAACTCGAAGCCGGTCGGGTTCTGGACGTACGCGAACGTGATCGCCGTGTCGGCCACTCCGTCGCGATTCTCGTCCGGCAGGATCAGCAGCCGGTCGTTCATCTTCCCCGTGGGCTCCCACTTGGGATAGGTGCCCCAGGTCGCCGCCCAGAGCCGGCCGCGGGTATCGACACCGAGCTGCACGGGGTTGACGAGTTCCGGGAACCGCTCTTCGGACGCGAACAGGTTGGCTTGCATCCCGCGCTCGAGCCGCATCTTCGTGATCGCGGCCTCACCGCTGAGATAGTCGAGCGTCCCGGTCACGCTCACGCCGTTCTGGAACTGGGGCACGGCGAGATTCGAGACCACCGGAATCGGCGGAGGCACCTTGGAGTCGTCCGGCGCCACGGTTTCCCCGCGCGCGGCAGCCCAGATCACCGGGTCGCGATTGGCGGTCAGGTGGTCGAGCTGCACCAGTTCGTTCTGGAGGACTTCATAGTTGGTCTGCCCCCCGACGAAGGCGAGGGTGGCTCGTGATCCCCAAACGTCATTGGCATCGGTCGCGCGGTACCGGTTGTACCAGTAGCGATTCTTCTCGAGCACCGCGGTGCGCACCGCCTCGACGCGTGACGCGTTCCCGCTCGGGGCCGATCCCAACAACCCCCGAACGATCGCCTCGGCGATCCGGCGGTTTCCCTCGCTGGTGAGGTGAACGCCATTGATCGTCAGCGGCGCCGCCGACGCGGCGTAGAGCCGCTCCGATGGCCCGAACAGATCGAGGTACCCGACGCCCTTGGCCCGCGCCACCGAATCCATGATCTGGGTGTACGTCGCCAAACGGACATTGTTGGCGGAACCGTCGGGCAGGTTCGGATCGTCGAGCTTCTCGTGGGCAATCGGGGAAAACAGCACGATGCGAGGCGCGCCGCGGCCGGAGTAATTCTGGGCGCGGGTGTGATCGATCCAGGTGGCGAGGGCGGTGGCGAACGCCGCCGGGTCGTTGGCGTACGACTCGTTGTAGCCGAACATGGCAAAGACCACGTCCGCCTGCGAGAGCCCGAGGTAGTCGTCCGGCGACGGCACCCCCTTGCTCCGAGGGCGATGATCGATCCGGTCACCGGTGAATCCCTGGTCCCGGACCACGAGGTGGAGCGACGGCCGGGCCAGCTGCAGGTAGGTCTCCAACCATCCGTCATCTTGCATCCGATCGGCCAGGGCATTGCCGATGACGACGATGTGGTCGCCCTCCTTGAGCTCCAGCGAGGGAGTCGCACAGGCCGCGGCCAGGGCCAGCACCAGCGGCGCGAATCGGTGGAGTGGGCGGAACCTCATCGGGCTTGGCCTCCGGAATGCTGGGACGACGAGTCCGCTGTCGGATGATCGGGTGACATGATGGGGGTGTCAAAGCCCGCGAGATCCGCGGGACGGACCCGGCGGCGATACCCGCCGAAGCTGAAGGTGACCGGGTGGTACGGGCCCACGAACGAGACGTCGAGGTCGGGGGTGATGGCCTGCTCCATGCCCAGCGCCCACAGCGAGGCGTTGACCAACATCCGGCGGAAGCCCGGATTGAGGAGATCTTCGGAGGCGCCGTGCGTGGTGGTAAATACCCTGCCCTGCTGCCCGTTGGCGCCCTGGTAGGTGCGGGTCCACACCACCGGCAGCTGCTCCTTGCTCGAGTCGGCCGGCGCGGTGGCGTCCATCCCGTTGAGCACTTGTCCTACCGCCAGCACGTCCGACCCGGGGAGCGGATCGGCCCGGTAGCCGCCCGATTGGACATGGATCTCGGCGACGCCGCGAAAGATCGGGTGGGCGGTCCGGTCGGCGCGGGGGAGGATCCGGGAGCTCTGCTCGTGATTGGTCCCATAGTGACCCACCCAGGTCTCGCCGAGAATCTGCTCGCCGAACCCGCTGGGATAGTCGGCACCCCGGTAGTCCCACGAGTACTTCGCAAAGGGCCCGGTGGCGATCTGAAAGGCATGGGTCGAGGTCCGGAGGCCGATCACCGGCCCGCCGCGGTCGATATAGTCCACGATCTGCTGCATTTGCTCGGCGGGGAAATCCTGAAAGCGGATCGCCAGGATCAGCAGATCGGCCGTCTTGAGCGCCTCGAGCCCGCCGATGTTCGAACTGCCAGGCTGGATGAATCCCGCGCTGTCGAGCGTGAAGAACACGCTGGCTTTGAACCCGAGCCGGCGGGCCAGGATCCGGCCAAGCGCCGGGAGGAGCTCCTCGGAGCGGTATTCGTGATCCCCGGCGATGAGGACGACGTGCTTGCCGGCGCCCGGTCCGTCGGTGCCTTGATAGACGACGCGGGAGGGATGGCCGGGCGGGGCGGGAGTGGAACAACTCGCCAGGGCGACCCCAACGAGAATCGTCTTGACCGCCGACATCATCGATGCTCCAGTTTTCACGGCGTTGCCTTGGCCAGATCGGGCTTGCGGGGGGCGGGTGTCTGATAGAATACGCCGGAACGGGCCTACCGGCCAGACCTGCAACGATCCGCCCCCGTCACGGGGGCCGGCCCGCGTAAGACCTACGACGCGGCCGAAACCCCAGATGCCACGTTCCGCTCGCGGCGCCTCCGAACGAACCCAACGATTGACGCGAGCAAAGTCACCCCAAGCGATGCCGTTGCGACCAGGCGCCACCACCAAGCCGGCGGCGTCGATGACCCGGCCGCCGTGAATGACGAGATCGTACCGGCCGGTGCCGGTGGTGCAGGCCGAGAGCAAGGCCAGGAACGTCAGGAAAAGGCGCGGCTTCACGAGACGGTCCTTGGCGGTGGGGACGGAACTACACCACAGGGGCCGGCTCTACTCGACCGTTCTCGTGGTCTTGATCCCGAAACGCTTCATCCGCGAAGCCAAGGTCGTGGGCTTCAAGCCCAACAGCGCCGCCGCGCCCCCCGTCCCATAGATGCGGCCCTTCGCGTCGCGCAACGCCTGGCGGATGTTGGCCGCCTCCAGCACCCGCAGTTGCGCAGCGGTCAACAGCGCCGCAGAAGGTTCGCCCGCCGTGCCGGCGGCCGTCGAGGCACTCGGCGTCCGGTCGTCGACCTCGAGCGCCATCCGGCCGTTCACCGAAGTGATGATCGCCCGCTCGAGCACATGCTGCAGTTCCCGAATGTTGCCCGGCCAGTCGTAGCGCTGCAGTTGCAGGATATTGGCGACCGTGAGCCTCGGCGCGGGGCGTCCCAACCGCCGGGACAACTGGGCGAGGAAGTGCCTCGCCAGCGGGGGAATATCGTCTTTGCGGTGCCGGAGCGGTGGCACCGTAATGGGAAACACGCTGAGTCGATAATAGAGGTCGGTGCGAAACCGGCCCGCGGCGCTCTCCTGCTTCAGGTCCCGATTGGTCGCCGCAATGATCCGGACATCGACTTTGCGCGGACGCTCCTCGCCGACCCGCTGGACTTCGCCCTCCTGCAGCACCCGGAGCAGCTTGCTCTGAAGGTCGAGCGGGATTTCGCCGATCTCGTCTAGAAACAAGGTTCCGCCGTCGGCCAGTTCGAAGCGGCCGACCCGGTCTCGGAGCGCGCCGGTGAAGCTCCCTCGCACATGACCAAAGAACTCGCTGTCGTACAGCTCCCGTGGAATCGCGGCACAATTCACCTTGATCAGCGGCCGCGCGGCACGCCCGCTCCGACGGTGGAGCTCACGTGCGACCAGCTCCTTGCCTGTGCCACTCTCGCCGAGAATCAAGACGCTCGAATCGGTGGGCGCCACCATTCGGATCTGCCCATTGATGGCATCGAGCGCCGCGCTCTGCCCCACCATGTCGCCAAACGACTCGGCCGCCTGAACCTCCTCGCGGAGATACTCGTTCTCGATCGCCAGTTGCTTCCGCAGTGCGGCGATCTCCTCCCACGCCTGCGCATTGGCCAGGGCCGCCGCCGTGTGATCGGCGATCATCCGCAACCAGTGGAGGCTCTCTTCAGCAATCGTGTTCCGGCTGAAGACCGCCAGGACGCCGAGGACCTGGCCACGCGACACCAACGGTTGCCCACCGAAACCCCGGACCCCTTCGGCCCGGACCCACTCGGGGTCGGCGATCCACTCGGGATTGACCGCCATGTCCGGCACCTCAATCGGGGTCCCGGTCGCCGCGATCCGGCCGACTTTCCGAACCCCCAGAGGAAAGCGGTGGAACGCGCCGTTGACGCCGGAATAATCGGCGGCGGAATCCACGATCGAGTGCCCGCCACCGGCCACGAGGTGAAGACACTGGGTCTGGTCCGGGCACTCGGGACGCATTCGGCAGGTCGCGCAGATGTCGCCGGGACGCAGCAGCCAGATCCGGACGAGGGCCACATGGGGCGACTCCGCGAGGCGGCGCACCGCCAGCGCCAGCAGCTCGCTGGTGTTCCGCAACTGGGCCATCTCGAGCAGCAAACGCTTGGGATCGGCAATGAGATTGGGCCCATCAGGAGACGAATTCATCGATCACCAACATCGACGATATCTCGTTGCTTGTCAACGTAATATCGTGATCCAACCGATTGTCGTCACCATTCGGATCCTTGTTTGCACATCACAAAGCCATACGTAGCAACCGATTATGTCAGTTTGACCGAGACGGCACGCAGATTGAATCCATGGGCGGTCACTTGCCGTGATTCAGCGGCGCCCATTCAACACCAGATTCGAGGAGTGACCATGAGCGACCAGAAGATCGAAGGAGCGACCGCACCGCCGTCATCCGAGGATATTGCGAACCACCCCACCCGCCGCACCGCGATCGGGGCCATGATCGGGGCGACGGCCGTGGTTGGCGGGCTCCGGGAGTTGTCGGCCGCCACCGGGCCGGCCGGCACCGGTCCGACCGGGACCCCGGAGCTGGATGCCCTGGACCGGATGGCTGTCAGGCCGACCAGTCTCGCCATGCAACCCCGCCTCACCTATCTCGGCGGACCGACCTATCTGATCGAGATCGGACGGTTCCGGATCGTCTCCGATCCCGGATTCGATCCCCAAGGCACCGAGCGCAATGAAGGCCCCGGCCATCTCCTCACCAAAGTTATGGCCGCGCCGATCCCGGTCGACCGGCTCGGCCCGATCGACGCGGTATTGTTGAGCCACGCCCAGCACTTCGACAACCTCGACAACGAGGGGCGCCGGTTGCTGGAGCGAGTCGGCACCACAATCACCACGCCGGCCAGTGCGGCGATGAAACTGCCGGGCAAGAAGGTCCAGGGGCTCGCGACGTGGGCCTCCACCGAACTGACCAATGCCGCCGGCGAGCGGCTCAAGGTCACCGCCATGCCCGCCGTGCACACCAGTAATCCCGCCCTCCGGGAAGCCATCGGCGAAGTCACCGGTTTCATGCTGGAGTGGCAGGGGCAGAAGGCCGAGACCTTTTACGTTTCCGGCGATACGGTGTGGATCGATGACATCAACGAAATCGCCAAGCGCTTCACGGTCAGCGCGGCCATTTTACATCTCGGCGCCGCCAACGTCCCCGCCGTCGGCGACAATTACCTCACCATGAGTTCGGCCGAAGGTGTGCGGGTCACCCAGACGCTGGGGCTGAAGCATGTGTATCCGGCGCACTTCGAGGGCTGGCGGCACTTCAGCCAGGGGAGCTGGTTCATCGCGCGCGAATTCGAAAAAGCCGGCCTCACGTCGCAGCTGCATCTGCTGAAGCCCGGCGAAGCTGCCAACGTCGCGACGGTCTAAGGCGGCCGGGAACATTCAACGCCCATCCGGGCAGGAGTCTTTCGATGACTCGTCTTCCAGTACCGCCCTTCACCGAGGAGAGCGCCCGTCAGAAGGTCCGGATGGCCGAGGACGGGTGGAACGGTCGGAACCCCTCCGCGGTGTCGGTCGCTTACACGCCCGACAGTGTCTGGCGAAACCGGGCTGAGTTCATCAGCGGTCGAGCGGAGATCGAGGCATTCCTGACCCGGAAGTGGGCGACCGAGCTCGAATACCGGCTCATCAAAGAGCTCTGGGCGTTCACCGGCAACCGCATTGCCGTCCGCTTCAGCTACGAGTACCGGGACGACAGTGGGACCTGGTATCGCACCTATGGCAATGAAAACTGGGAGTTCGACGGCCAGGGCTACATGGCGCTCCGGATCGCGAGCATCAATCAACACCCGATCACGGAGGCGGCCCGCAAGTTCCACTGGCCGTTAGGTCGCCGCCCCGACGGCCATCCGGGGCTGAGCGAGCTCGGACTGTGACGTCCACGGCCTTAACTGAAGCCGTCGTCCGGTCCACCTGCCGGCGGCTCGACCCCGCGCGCCATCCGCTGCTTCGTCGCCGGTCGCGTGACGAGATCTATGACGGCGGCAACGGGATGGCGCCCGGTGGCCTGTTGCTCGCGGATCTGCTGGCCTCGGAACTCGCACTCGGACCCGGAGATCGGGTGTTGGATCTCGGTTGCGGCCGGGGCCAGTCGTCCATCTACCTGGCAACGCGGCACCAAGTTCAGGTGGTGGCCGTCGATCTCTGGATCCATTCGGAGGACCGGCGGGTACCATCGATCGCAGCCGGCGTCGACGAACTCATCACCCATCTCCAGGGCGACGTCGCGCGAGGCCTGCCGATCGCTCCGGGCAGCCTCGACGCGATCTTCTGCCTGCAATCGTTCCACTGCTTCGGCACCAGGCCCTGGCTGTTGCGCTATTTGGCCTCGTTGCTCAAGCCGGGCGGGCGGCTCGGCATCGCCCAAGGGTGCTTCAGGGAGGAAGTGACCGTGTTCCCTCCCCTTTTCAGGGAATCCGATGGCTGGAACGTCGAGTATCACAACTACCATTCAGTCTCGTGGTGGCGGAATCATTTCGAATCCAGCGGGGTGCTCGATGTAACCCTGGCCCGGGAGGTGACCGACGGCGACATCATGTGGGAAGACGATGTGCTGTACCGCGGGGACCTCTGTGGCTGGAGTCCGGACTATCTGAAGGGCTCCGGGTGGCTGATCCGCCACATCCTGGCCGGACGATCCGCGCCGCCCTCTCTTACCCATTGCATGGTGGTGGCTACCCGATGACGACACTCCGCGTCGACGGGCTGTGGCGGTACCCGGTGAAGTCGATGGCCGGGGTGCCGCACGCTGGCCCATCGCGGCGATGACCGGCCACGCAAACGGCGGCGGGTGTCGTCATTCATGGCGCAACGCGTCCACCGGGTCGAGCCGCGCCGCCCGATTGGCGGGATAGAGCCCAAAGAAGATCCCCGTCACCACCGACGCCACCAGGGCGACCGCCACCGACCACAAGGGCACCTCCGCCGGAATCGGCGTCAACCGGCGCACCACCCAGGCAATCCCGTTCCCCCACAAGAGGCCGACCGCACCGCCCAGCAACGTCAGCGTCGCCGCCTCGACCAGGAACTGGAACAGAATTTCCCGGCGGGTCGCGCCGAGCGCCTTCCGAACCCCGATTTCGCGGGTCCGCTCGGTTACCGAGATCATCATGATCGCGACGACACCCACGCCTCCGACCAGGAGACCCACGCTCGACAGTGCCAGCATGATCAGGAAGAACCCGGCGGTGACTTGATTGAAGGTTTCGAGGAGTTTGTTCCCGGTCAGAATCGAGAACGTGTTGGGCTCGGCCGGCCGGAGCCGGCGGCTGGCCCGGAGCGAGGCGATGACTTCTTCTTGAGCATCAGCCACGCTGGCGGTGGGCTTCGGAATCACCACGATGGTGAGCCAGCCCTTGAAGTAGTCGACCACCTTCACGAACACCGGGTGCGGCATGAACATCGTCGGCGGACCCGCGGTGCCCAACATCGAGGACGGATCCGCATACACCCCGATCACGGTGAACGGCTGCCCCTCGACCCGGACCCGGCGGCCGATCGGATCGAGGCCGTTGAACAGCAGCTGAGAGAGACGCGGATTGATCACGACGACATGGGCCCCCGCGGCATCTTCAACCGGCGTCCAGTTCCGCCCCGCGTTCATGTCGCCGCCGAGGACCTTGATCCAACTCGGGTTGAGGCCGCCCACCGCGATCTGGGCGACATGTTCGTTCCCGTAGCTCACGGAGGCGGTGGCCACTTCCCGCACCGTCACGGCGTCGACCGACGGGAGCTGCCGCAGTTGGCGCGCCTCGGCCACGGTCAGCTTCGGGAACCGCTCCCAAAAGGTGCTCCGATCGATCTCGCCGGCATCGACCGCGAGGCCTTCACGAAAGAACCGGACCACGAACAGGGTCTTCGGGCCGGTCCGTTCGATGATCCCGGTCACCGTGTGCTGGATGCCCGTCAGGGTCGCGGCCATCGCGATCACCACCATGGCGCCGATCGCGACGCCAAGGATCGTCAAGCCGGCCCGGAGCCGATTGGCCCGAACCGACTCGAGCGCCATCGCGACGCCCTCGTAGAGCCGGTGACCGAGGGTCGAGCCGCCCGAGAGCTTCATTCGGCCCGAAGCGCCGTGATCGGATCGAGCCGCGAGGCGCGGTTGGCGGGATACAGACCGGCGACGACACCAACGAGGATACCAAGACTCACCCCCGCCGCCACCGACCACGGCGCCACCGACGCCGGCAACGGGGTCAGCGACCGAAGCAAGAACGCCAAGCCGATCCCGAGCCCGATGCCGAGCACCGCCCCCGCCAAGGACAAGGTGGCGGCCTCGATCAGGAACTGGGCGAGGATGTCGCGCCGCTTGGCGCCTAACGCCTTCCGGATCCCGATTTCCCGGGTCCGCTCGCTCACGGCCATCAGCATGATGTTCATGATCACAATCCCGCCGACCACCAGCGAGATGGCCACGAGCCCTGGCAGCGCCACGATCAACACCGTCGAGATCTGGCTCCAGGTGTTCAGGGCCCCTTCGGAGGTTTCGATCGTGAAATTGCTCGCTTCCCCGGGTTTGAGACCCCGGACCCGGCGGAACACCCCTTCGGTCTCCGTGGCCGCGAGCGCGAGCTGCGAGCCGTCGGTGACCTGGATGCTCAGCCAGTCGAGGTTCTTGCCTTCACAGAGGAACCGGCGGGCCGGCGACCCGTACGGGACCACGGCCAACTTGTCGAGCGGCTGGCCGAACAGTTCCCCCTGGGCTATCAAGACCCCGACCACCCGGTGAGGGAGCCCGCCGATCGTGACCTCGCGCCCGATCGGTTCGACGCCGTCGAGGAGCTTCGAGGCCACTAGTGCACCCAAGACTACCACCGGCACACCCGCCCTGACCTCGGGCGCACTGAACGCCCGCCCGCTCGCGATCTCGTATTGTTTGATGGCGAAGTAGGCCTCGTCCGCGGCCACGATATCCACGCCCCGAGCCAGGCGTCCGCTCCAACCAATGGTCAGGCTCGCGCTGCACACCCGGGAGACCCGGGCCGGCACCACCAGGCCGGTGGCAATGGCCCGGGCCTCCGCCTCCCGAAACGGCGGCCGGCGATTCCATTCCCGCTTCTGCTCCGGCGTCTGGGTCCACGAGTCGTCGGGCCGCCGCTTGACCTGCAAGGTGTTCAACCCCACGAACGCGGTGGCGAACTTGGTCTCCATGAAGACATTCATGCCCTCGACGATCGAGACCACCGCAATCAGGAAGGTGACCCCGATCAGAACGCCGACGAGCGAGAAGAAGCTCTTGAGCAGTTGGGAGCGGATCGACTGAAACGCAAGCCGGATGGCTTCGAAGAAGGGCATGGGATGGAGAACGATAACCGGGCGATGTGACCGCCGCCGCCATCAGCCACCTCGCGGGCCAGCACCGGGGGGCGCGGCGACTCGGACGGTGCGTTCGTGCCCTCGCTACTTTTTGGTGACCTCGATCGCCAACATCTCCGATCGAAACGACTGCCCAGCCTTCGCCATCTCCGCGAGAATCGCCCGATATTCCGCGTCATCGTGCAATTTGGTTTCCGCCTCGGCAAACGCCACAAAGCTCGGCAGCTCCCAGTAGACGTACACCTCCCCGGTTTGCGCGCCGGCGAAGGTCGCCTGGAAAACCCGCAGCTCGGCACCCAGGCCGAGTCGCCGGTTGACTCCTTCGATCCGCTTGATGCGATCGAGAAACCCCGTCAGGTCGTTGTTGACGTCGGCAATGAGGACATCGCGCACGGGGCGGCGCTGGTTGGTACCCTGTGCCAACGCCGTGGCTGGAAGGGCAATGACCGCGGCAGCGAGCAGGAGGCCAAGCTTGAGCATCAGGAAAGTCCACGTTGGAGGGATGACTGGCCGGCCGGGCCATCCTCTATCCGCCCCACACCGAGGCAGGGGCCGGCCCGCCTCGCGTCAGCGGAGCCAGGCCCGGATAGCCGCCTGGTCCATTGTCTGGATCAACGCGCGGTTGGCGGCGCACCCGGCGGGTGACTTGCTGTTCGCGTCCGAGTTGTACTTGTTGGCCGTGTCGAAGCACTGGGCCACGGGCGTAATGCTGAGCACCTGCGGGGCTGAACGCGGAAGCGCCAGGTTGAAGTACTGGTAGTTGGGCCTGACAATCGCCACACAGCCGGCGCTGAGACCAGGGCGGAACTTCGCGCGCAGCCCCTTGGCCTCGGCCGCGTAGCACGCCGGCGCGGCGCGGGCGGCGGGTGGAAGTTCGGCCAGCCACGCCGTGACCTCGTCGACCGCACGCTGGGCCTCGACGAGGCTCTTGCCCGTGCCGCCCGTCGGGCTGATCTCCTGCACCAGGCTGGCCTCCTCGATCCGGAGCGACGCTTGAATCGAGGCGATGAACTCCTCGGGCTTGGGCATCTGCGCGGCTCCCTCCCTGGCCTCCTTCATGCGCTTCGCCTGCCACGCGGGATCCCGCACCACCGCCAATTGGGCGATGAACTTCTCGAGGCTCTCCTGATAAGCGGCGACATCGACACGGCGGCGGGCGACGACCAGGTCGAGCGCCGCTCCGAGCGGCACCGGCGCCCAAAGCCGCTCGGGCGACGTCGTGATGATGAGTGCGTCGCCGTAGAGCGGAATGCCGGCCACCTCGCCCTTCGGCGTCGGCTGCATGAAAGCGTCGGTGACGACGCCTCCCCACTCCTCCGGCTTGCGGCTGCTCCCGGTCCACGGATCATTCACGACGAAGAGCATGAGCGCGGTCTCTCCAGTGTCTTTACGGACGACCTTGCCGTCCCGCTCGGATTCGAAGATGGGGAACGCGCCGAAGTCGAGTCCTCCAGCCAACGGGAGGGACTTGCCCGCCGGTTGCCCCGGCGCCGGCCGGCCGAACCCGGCGAGATAGCCCCATGTTTCAACGCTGTACCCCCGGGGCGTCGCCACGCCAGGGGCACGGCGCAGGACTGCGTTCAACTCGAGGAGGGTCGCCTCGAACGCCTTGACCTCCACCGGCGTGGCGCCGCGGTCCGTTCGAGCGCTGCTGATAGCCGAGAACGGCTTCCACGCCTTCCACGTGCCGGGCGCATCAACGAGATACCGAGTCTGGGTCCAGGCCGGCCGGACGACGGCACCCAGCGCGAGCAACAGAAGACCCACTGCGAGCGGTCTGAAGGCGAGCCGAATTGCGAGCATGGGGTCGATGGTAGTCCACTAACCGAGGCCTGTCCATCCCGGAGTGGCGTTGCACCGTCGGCTTGGTGCTGATGCACCCCAGGGCGCAAGGCCCAGCCGACGTATAGATTAGCTCTCTCCTCTGCCGGCCGAGATTCGAATGCTCAGTGCCCAGACCCCGATCGCCACCGGAGCCCAGTACCTCGAGAGCCTCCGGAACCGCAGCCTCGTCGTCTACCTCTTCGGCGAGCGGGTGGCCGAGCCGGTCGATCACCCGATCATCCGCCCGTCGATCAACGCCGTCGCGGAAACCTACGATCTGGCGGCATCGGACCCCGAACTCGCCACCGCGACATCGCCCTACACCGGCGGACCGGTCAACCGGTTCCTCCACATCGCCACCTCGGCCAACGATCTGGTGCTCCAGAACCGGATGCAGCGCCGGCTCGGCCAGCTGACCGGGACCTGTTTTCAGCGCTGCGTCGGGATGGACGCCTTCAACGCGCTCCATTCGGTCACCCACGAGATCGACGCGGGCCGCGGCACCGAGTATCACCGCCGGCTGATCGAGTTCCTGACCGCCATGCAACGACTGAACCTCGTCGTCGGCGGGGCGATGACCGACGTCAAGGGCGACCGGAGCCTGGCGCCCCACCAACAAGCCGATCCCGACCTCTACCTCCGGATCGTCCGCCGATCCGAGGCCGGTGTCTGGGTCAGCGGCGCCAAGGCGCACCAGACCGGGTGTCTCAATTCCCACTGGCTGATCGTCATGCCGACCCTCCGGCTCGGCCCGAAAGACCGGGACTACGCGGTGGCCGGGGCGATTCCGGTCGACGCGCCCGGCCTGACCTATGTATATGGACGCCAGTCGTGCGATACCCGGAGCGCGGAACCCGACGATCTCGATCAGGGCAACGCCCGGTTCAGCGGCCAGGAGGCGTTGATCATCTTCGAAGAGGTGTTCATTCCCGCCAACCGGCTCTTCATGGATGGTGAAGTGGAATTCGCCGCGATGCTGGTGGAACGGTTCACCTGCTATCACCGGCGGAGCTACGTCTGTAAAACCGGAGTGGGTGATGTCTTGATCGGCGCAGCGGCCGCGGTGGCCGAGGCCAATGGGGTGGCCAAGGCCTCCCATGTGAGAGACAAACTGGTCGAGATGACCCATCTCAACGAGACGGTGTTCGGGACCGGTATGGCCGCGAGCCACCTGGCCACGATGACGGCGTCCGGCGCCGTCCTGCCGGACGACATGCTGGCGAACGTGTGTAAGCACCACGTCACCACGGTGCCGTATCAGCTTGGCCGCCTGGCCCAGGATCTCGCCGGCGGCCTGGTGGCCACACTCCCCTCGGCGCCGGACTTCCGGCATCCGGAGATCGGCCCGAAGCTGGTCAAGTATTTGCGCGGCAATCCCGCGGTGTCGACCGAGGACCGGGTCCGGCTGCTCCGGCTGATCGAGAACATGACGATGGGGCGGAACGCGGTCGGCTACTTGACCGAGTCGATGCATGGGGCCGGGTCACCCCAGGCCCAGCGGATTCAAATCGAGCGGGGCGCCGATCTCGAAACCAAGAAGGCGCTGGCGCGGAAGCTGGCCGGGATCAGCCCGGCCTAGTCGTCACCAACTGAAGTACGGGGGAAAGGCGCCCAGCACCCGCCAGGCGGTGATCGATACGACCACCGCGAGGGCGGCGACGGCAATCAGCACCCCGTGGGTCCGGGCCGGCCATCCAATTGACACGCCTCGGACCCGGAGGAACCGGATCGCCTGCCAGACGAGGATCGCGGCGCCGACGTGGAGCACCAGTCGCCAGAGTGCCGGTGCCAGGATCGTGCCTTTCACAATGCCTAACGAAAACAGCCACTGCCATTCGGCCAGCAGCCCGACAAGGACGAGCCCGAGGCCGAGCAGGGCGAACCGGGCCAGCCGCCGGAGCTCCGGATGCGCCTTGGGGCGGAGCTGCACGAGGGCGGTGAGCAGAATCAGGAGTGCCAGGGCAAAGAGCGGCACCGACCACCCGGGCGACTCGAGCGAGTTCGTTTGCCGGAAGATGCCCCCGCTCAGCCCGACCGCCATCAGCCGGCCGATCGGGGACCGGGCCAGGGCAATCCGGTCGCGCTTCGCGTTCTCATAGAGGAGGGGGCCGACTCGCTTGTAGTCACCCAGCTCTGGAATGCCTCCAAGCCGAATCCCGTCGGCGCCTACTCGTTCCAGGCGCACGGTGCCGAGCCACCCCCCGAACCGCGAGACGAAGCTCCGGCTGTGATTCGTCGCCAGCACATAGGAGCCGAGGAACTCGTCGAGCCCCGCACTGGTGGAGTCGAACGTCATGCTCCGGCCTTCGCTTGATCGCGGGCGGTCGGCCGGAATGAAACGGGCCGCGAACGTGTCGGTCAGGTCGTTGAGCGCCCCAAAGCCCGCTCGGGCCTCCGGCCGGATATTCACCTGACTGAGCGACCGAATCACGTTGGAGAGGGTCAGATCGAAGGACCCGGGGCTTCCGCCAAGAAAGGACACGAAGATCCCGACATCGGCGTCGGCGTAGATCTTCATCATCGACGCGAAGCCCGGGATGTGGCCGCTATGGGCGTACTCGAGTCCGCGGAACTCCTCGAACTGAACGAAGGCCCGGCCGCCACCCGGCATCCCGGGATGAAACCGGATGTGATCGAAGTTGATGAGGTCGGCGAACGACGCCGGCTCGAGCACGGTGCGGCCGTCGAGGGTACCGCCATTCAGCAACAGACGGAGGTAGCGGGCCATGTCCGCGCCGGAGGCGGCCACACCGCCGGCCCCCATGAGGCCGTCCCGGTACAACCAGTACTCACATTCATCGACGTCGCCCGGGCCCCGGACGGTGTAACAGCGCGCCAGGCGGGCTTTGCCGTCGAGCGGCCGGCCATGGACGGCCCCGGTCATCCCGGCCGGTTCGAACAGGCGCTCCCGGTACAACTCGGCGATAGTCTTGCCGGTGACGTCCCGGACGACGAGGCCGATCACGCCGTAGCCCTGATTGTCATAGGCCGTGGCGTAGCCCGGTTGGACCAGCGGGTGCAGACGGCGCCCGAGTTCGTCGGCCGGCATTCGGATGTCGCCGTCGAACGGAACGAACAGTCCGGTGATGTCATCATCGAAACCGCCCCGATGCGCGAGGAGCATTCGGAGCGTGACCTTTGGCCCGGTGATCTTCCCGGTCTTGAGGTAGCGATTGACGTCTTCGTCGAGATCGAGGGCGCCCTCCGCCAGGAGTTGCTCCACGACGATGGCCGTGAAGCTCTTCCCGATCGACGCCGTGTTGAACAGCGTCACGTTGGGATCGACCGGCGTTTGGGCGGCGACATCGGCGACCCCGTAGCCCTTATTGAGGATCACGCCCGACCGCCGCACGATGACGACGATGGCGCCGGGCACTCCAGAGCCCTTGAGGGCAGGCTCCACCAAGGAGTCAACCCAGCGTTCGACGGCTTGCGAGTCGAGCACGATGGCCCGGGGCCGAGCCTGGGCCGAGTCTTGGGCCGCGACGAGCGCGGCGAGGAGGAGCGTGATCATGCTCAAAGATGCCGGGCGCGGTCCGGTCGGGGAACCGGCTCCACCCCATCAAATGACCGGTTGACCACTGAAGCCCGGGCGAACAGCTGGCGCTTCCGGAGCCGGACCAACGCGGTTGGTCGGATTTTACGCCGGCTCGGCCCGGACCGCGAGGAGCGCCGCTACGGCCCGGTCCACGTCGGCCACGGTGTTGCAAAGATTTGGACTCAACCGCAACCCCCCGGTCGGCGAGCCGATCACCTGGTAGCCGGCATAGAGCCGTTGGTGCCAGCGCCGGGCGGTCGGATCATCGACCTTGGCGATTATGACGCCATGGCGAAGTTCGGACGGTTTCGGGGTGACGAGTTCAAATCCGGCCGCCAGCAGTCCGGCGTGGAGCCGGCCGCCTAACTCCCGAATTCTCGCTTCGACCCGCGCCGGACCGACCTGCTCGTGGAAGTCGAGTGCTGCGGCCAGACCAGCGACGGTGGCATCGTTCCGCTGGCCCATGGTCTCGAACTTTCGGGCGCCCTTGGTCGACGTCTTGGCCCCCGGCCCCCAGCCGACCCCGATCACACTGGGCCAGAGGGCGTCGATCCGTTCGGCCCGCACGTAGAGGATGCCGATCTCCCGGGGGCCGAGGATCCACTTCTGGCCGCTGGCCGTGTAGGAGTCGCAGCCGAGGTCGCGGAGATTCCGCTGAAGGGCGCCGAAGGTCTGGGCCCCGTCCACATGGACATAGATCCCTCGCGATCGGGCCACCCGGCAGAGTTCCGCCGTGGGCATCCGGAGCCCGGTGTTGGCGGACACATCGGTGAAGGAGAGCACCCGGGTCCGGTCGGTGAGCGCGGCCGTCATCGTCTCGATGACCTCGGCGACGGATCCGGGCGGGGTCGGAAAGCTCACTCGTTTGACCGTGAACCCGAACCGGGCGGCACGAACATCCCACGCGACGTTGTTGGTCGGATGGTTCTGATCCACCAACACCACCTCGTCGCCCGCTTTGAGTTCGAGGCCCGCCACCACGATGTTGTTCGCCTCGGAGGCATTCCGCACTAGAGCGATTTCGTCCGGCGCAACGCCAAGCAGCCGGGCGGTCCGTTCGCGAGTGGTTTCCCGGACCCGGTCGAACTGGGCCCGGTTCTGATACGACACGTCGGCGTCGACCGCCTGGGTGGCCCGGGTCACCGCCTCGACCACGGTACGGGGCCCCGGCGACATGTTGGCCGAGTTCATGGGAATCTGCCGATCCGGGAAAGTGAATTGGCCCTTGAGGTCGATCCAATAGGACTCGTCCAAATCGGCCGGCGGAACCGGCATGGCCGGGCTGACGGTGGGCCGAAGGGCAACCAGGGCCGATGCCCCGGCGAGTTGCCCGAGGAAGGTGCGACGGGAGGCGGTACCCATGGGGAACCTCGCAAGTTGTGGGGTGGGGTCTCCTGGAACTTTGGTCCTCGGCGATGATCCGGCAAGCCCGGATCCGCCGGGGATGACACCGACCAGCCGCCACGCTACGTTCCGGCTGTCCTCAAGGAGTCGGAAATGAAACGCATCGCACTCTGGTCCGCGGCCCTCGCCGTGGTCTTCTCCAGCCCGGCCGCGAGCCAGGGCACCGTCTACCGTTCGTCCCAGCACGACTTCCGGATCGTCCCGGTGGTCGACGGGTTGATGAACCCCTGGTCCATGGCCTTCCTCCCCGGGGGCGATATCCTGGTGACCGAACGGCCCGGCCGGCTTCGGATCATCCGGAAAGGCAAACTCCTCGAGGCGCCGGTGCCGGGGGTGCCGCAGGTGGTGGTCCGGGGCCAGGGCGGCCTCCTCGACGTCGTGCTCCATCCGAACTTCGCGTCGAACCGGCTGGTGTATCTGAGCTATTCCAAGCCCAGTGGAGACAGTGGCGCCGCCACCACGGCGGTGGCGCGCGGCCGGTTCGAGAATGACCGCCTCACCGGAGTGGAAGACATCTTCGTCGCGGCCACCAAGGGCGCGCCGGGCCACTTCGGTTCCCGGCTCGCGTTCGACAAGAGCGGGTTCTTGTTCATCACCGTTGGCGACCGGATGGTGCCGCCGGCCGGCGACCTCCCGGCGCATCCGGCGCAGAATCTCTCGAACCATCACGGCAAGATCATTCGGCTGCAGGACGACGGGAAAGTTCCGCCCGACAACCCGTTCGTCGGGAAAGAGGGCGCCCGGCCCGAGATCTGGAGCTACGGCCACAGGAACCCCCAGGGTCTGGCAATCCACCCCGAGACCGGCGAGGTCTGGGCCGTGGAACACGGGCCCCAGGGTGGCGACGAACTGAACAACATTCGGAAGGGTCTCAACTACGGCTGGCCGGTCATCGGCTACGGCGTCAACTATGGAAGCGGCAACGCCATCCACAGCGGTACCCATAAAGCCGGCATGGAACAGCCCGCCAACATTTGGGTCCCGTCGATCGGAATCTCCGGGCTGATGTTCTACACCGGCGACAAGTTCCCGGGCTGGAAAGGCAGCGCGTTCGTCGGGGGCTTGAGCGGCGACCAGCTCGACCGCCTGACGATCACCGGGCAGAAGGCCGAGTTGGCCGACATCTTGTTCCGTCGGCAGGGCCGGGTTCGGGATGTCCGGCAGGGGCTCGACGGGTTCATCTACATCGCCATCGACGGCGAGAGCAAGCCGTCCGCGGTGGTACGGTTGGAGCCGGTTGCCCGGCGCTAAGCAGTCCGCGTGAGGTTCTTCCGCGGGGCGCTGGCGGTTGTCGTTTGGCTGCTGGCCCCCGCGTCCGCGGCGGCGGCCCAGGCCCTCGAACTCAAGTTCCTCGACGTCGGCCAGGCCGATGCGATCCTGATTCAGGTGGGCCGTCGGGCGGTGTTGGTCGACGCCAGTCGCGGAACCGACATCGTGCAGGTCTTGGCCGAGCAGGGCGTCGACTCGCTGGCAGCAGCCGTCGCAAGTCACAACCACGACGACCATATCGGCGGCATGAAAGCGGTGCTCGCCGATTTTCCGGTCGAGCGGTATTTCTCCAATCACCGTCCGCCCACCAACCAAAACGCTCGTGAAGTCGAACTGTGGCTGGCCCGGCGGGGCATCCGAAGCCCGCCGCCGCCCTGGGATCCGATCATGCTCGGCGACGTCCGGATTACCGTCTTTCCGTCGGTGCTGACCGGGGCCTCCGAGAACAACAGCAGTTTAGGTGTGTTGGTCGAGCGGGGGGCGTTCCGCGCGTTGCTCACCGGCGACAGCGAACTCGAGGCGCTGAGCGCCTGGTTGGAAGCCGGGATCATTCCTGACGTGGATGTCCTCAAGGCCGCCCACCATGGCGCCCGAAACGGCGTCACGCCGGGCTGGATCGACCGCACCAAGCCCGAGGTGGTGGTGATCAGCGTCGGGGCCACGAACAGCTACGGCCATCCCGACCCGGCGGCGATGCGGTACTACGAGTTGCACGCCCGCCGGGTGTACCGGACCGACACCGACGGCACCGTGACGGTGACCGTCGACGCCGACGGCAGGTATCAGGTCACGACCGCCGGCCCGATTCCACGTTAGGCAGACTAGAGTTTGGCCAACTCCCCAACCGCCGAAGCCAGCACATGGGTCACCTGAACCCGGCCATGCTGCCCATTGCTGAGCAGACTCAAGGCGTGGCGGGTCAAATCGAAGCCCTCGCGGATCACGCCCTGGATCAGGCCGGAGACGAGATAGAATGGCCCCGCGATTGCCCCGTAGCCGAGCAGCGATCGGGTCACGTTGTCGGCCGGGTCGCACGGTGGTTCGGCGGTCATGGCGGCTCCTGTAGGCTCTGCATCAGTGTCACCAGCTGGTCGAGGCATCGACTCCAGGCGGCGTGATCCCGGTGGATGATCCGCGCCAAGAGCGCAAGGATCATGTCTCACTCAGCCGGAATCCGCCGGCAGCCGGCATCGATCACTAGCCTTTCAAGTTCCGAATCGCGTTCATGACCATTTCGTGGCGGACTTTGAGAGCACCCTGCAATTGGTCGAATTGGCGGCCCTCTTGCTCGAACGTGGTTTGAAGGGCGCTCCACCCCCGGATCGGCAGCGCACCGTGTTGTCGCTTTCCAGAGGCCTGGCCGGTGGCCACATCACGCGGCGCTTTGGGCTCGGATTGCACCGCAAGCGGCTCGATCCGTTTCCGAACGCTCTTGAGCCACTCGGTCTCCGCGGCGTAGGCTTTTTGGTCCGCGACGTTCAGTCCGTCGGGCGCCGGTTGATCGATCGCCTTCCCGACGGCCTCGAGGACGTGGGGCAGTGCGAACGTTCTCTTCTCGACCGGATCCTGGCCGAGGGTGATCATGGTGCCGAGCGCCAGCAGCATTGAGACTAACGGAGCCATCGGGGTTCTCCTGATTGGGGTACGCTTCTCACGGCCAACCCAAGCAAAATTCGGGCCCGCCTACCCCGGTTGCTTCCGGACAGCCGCCTACAAGGCGGCGATGAGCTGAACAACAACCGGAAGCGCCTGAACTATGGCTAGCCGGTCATCGGCTCTGGGTGACCTATGGGAGCGGCAACGCCATCCACAGCGGCACCCACAAAACCGGGATGGAACAACCCGCCAACATCTGGGTCCCGTCGATCGGAATCTACGGCCTCCTGTTCTACACCGGAGATCGGTTCCCACATTGGAAAGGCAGCGCGTTGGTCGGTGGCGCAGGTATCAGGTCACGACCGCCGGCCCGATTCCACGTTAGGCGGACTAGAGTTTGGCCAGCTCCCCGACCGCCGAAGCCAGCATATGGGCCTTGGGTTCTGCCGCGGCGCCCCGGGCGTCGCCGTGGAGCCGGGTGGCCAACTGGCTCAACGCATCACGCCGGGGTTGTCCGGCAAGCTTCTCGGCCCGGGCCAGTTCGGTACGCGCTGATCCGATCTTATCAGCGGCCAGCCCGTTGGCCCGCTCGAGTTGGTCCAGGTAGGCCCGGGCCAGTGAGAAGGTGGCCGGCCACACCAGCTTCGGCTGGCCCTGCGCATTCAAGTAGTCGAACCGCACCGACTTGGCCGCATCGATTTCGTTCTGCGACAGGTGACCGCTCGGCACCAGCTCGAAGACGTCGAGGCCCCGGGCAATCTCCGAACTCACCATGTAGCCGTTGTACCAATACACCGACCACGAACCCCCGCTGACCAACCGGGTCGAATCCACCGGGCCCCGGTCGTAGTAGGCAATCTCGGTTGGCTTGGACGCATCGGTCCAGTCGAAAATCGAGATCCCGCCCTGATACCAGGCCTGCACCATGACGTCCCGACCGGGAATCGGAATCAGGGAGCCGTTGTGGGCGACACAATTCTCGAGGCTCGACTGAGCCGCCGGCATCTTGTAGTAGCTCTTGAACTGCATCTGCCGGTTGACCAGGGTGAACAGTGCGTTGGCGCCCCATTCGTACTTGTCGGTCACCCGGCAGCGCGGCGCGGATCCGCCGCCCCATTCGTCGGTGAACAGAATTTTCGACCCGTCGTTGCTGAACGTCGCGGAATGCCAGAACGAGAAGTTCGAGTCGGCCGCCGCCCCGATCCGGACCGGGTTCGCCACATCACTGATGTCGAGCAAGAGACCGTACCCGCCGCACGCCCCGCCGGCGAGACCGATCGCGGGATAGACCGTGATGTCGTGGCACTGCGTCGGGCCGCGACCGGCGCCGGGACGGGCCGGCCGAGCGGGACGGGCAGCGGCCCGGGCCAAGTCGGCGGAGTCGAGCACCTCAGCGTGACGCGCCACCGGGGCGAGGTCCTGGAAGATCCGCGGTGAGCTGACGATCCGGGCTTGCTCCGGCGCGGCCAAGGGCACCTTGATGACTTCGATCCGGAACAGCGCCGAGTTCGGATCGTCCTCCGGCATCAGACCCGAGCAGCCCGGGAGTTCCTCGTTCGGACGAACGCCGGATGAGCCGGAGACATAGATATAGACGTTGGCTTTGTCCTTCGGGTCCTCAACCACCGTGTGGGTGTGCGACCCGCGGCAGGTCTGGACGTTGGCGATGTACTTCGGGTTGGTGACGTCGGTGGCATCGAAGATCCGGATTCCGCGGAGCCGGTCATGGCTCACCGCGTCCTGCACTCCTTGGGGCCCGCAGTCGAGCCGGCCGGTCAGGCCTTCGCCCGACACGAACAGAAGATTGCCGTACACCGACACGTCACTCTGCGACGCGGGACAGAGATACGGCTTCGTCAGGACGGGCTTCTTCGGGTTGGCCATGTCCCAGACGACGAACCCGTTGTAGTTGCCTTGGAACACGTGGGTGCCCCGAAACGCGAGGTCCGAGTTGCTGACCCCCTGGAACGGCGCCGGCGACGGGGTGTTCGACACCAGCCGCATGTTCCAGGCAGCCACCCCAGCGGTGGTCCGGCCGGCGCTCAACCCAACCCGGGGATCGGGGTTCGGCGCCACGGTCGAAAGGCCGGCCACGGGGACGGGCGCGCCGCCCGATCCGGACGTGGACGACGAACACGCAGCTAGCGAGAGCGCCCCGTACAACACGAGGGAGACGACAGAGATTCGGTTCATTGGGGCGGGCTCCGGTTACTCGGGAATGGTGGCCAGCATCGACTGCATTCGTTCGATCTCGGTACTCTGGTCGGCGTGGACGTCGGATCCGAACCGGAACACCACTTCATCCTGGCCGGCGCCGTCGGACGCAAAGAGCCGGTCCACCATGGTGATGGCGCCTTGGTGATGGCGGATCATGTAGGTCAGGAACAACCGGTCGTAGGCCGATCCCCGGGTCCGGTCGAGCGCCGCCAGCTCCTCGTCGGTCAGCATCCCGGGCATCAACATGTCGTGGGTGGCGCCGTTCATGATCATCCGGTGATGCGTGGCATCGGCCGCCGGGACCGGCTGGCCCCGGTCTTTGAGCCAGGTTTGCATCAGGGCGATCTCGTCGCGCTGCGCCACGATGATCCGCTCGGCCAGAATCCGGACATCGGAACGAGCCCCGTGGCTCGCGACCCAGCCCGCGATCTTGACGGCCTGCGCGTGGTGGGGAATCATGCCGGACATGAAGAGCACGTCGGCAGCGGAGACCTTGGGACCGGCCGGCCGGACCTCCGGCGCGGGCACCGGGGCAGGCATCGGTTGCCCACAGGCCACCAGGGCCAAGAGCGCGACCTGGGCCGCGACGCGGACGGGCCAGGGTCGTGGCGTCGTCGTATGAGATGGGGACACGCTGGATAATACGCCCGGGTCGCCGGTCCGGTAAGGCGGGAGCCGGCGATCGGGGATGCTGACTAGGCGAGGAACCAGTCGAGCGCCGCCTCGGAAATCGCGGCCGGCACCTCGTGGACGCCGCTGAACTCGCGATAGGTCGTATCGTAGCCGGTGCCCCGAAGGGCGGGCACGATGACATCGCGAGTCGTCGTCACCGGCAGGATCGGATCGGAGGTGCCGTGCGAGATGAATACCCGGGGCTTCCCGATCCGGCCGTCGAGGAAGGTCAGCAGACCCGGCGAGTAGCCGATCAGATTGGTGAACAGATCGCCGTTCGACACGCCTAACGTCAGGGCATAGGACGCGCCGTCGGAAAACCCGCCGAGACAAATCCGGGCCGGATCGATCCGGCACCGGGCAAAGGTGTGACGGAGGGCCCGGTCGAGAAACGCCACGTCCGGCCCGACCTGACGCAACAAGAGATCCCAGGTCCCGCTCCGGGAGTCGGGGGCCAACAGAATCATCTTCCGCTGCTCGGCCCGGGTCCGGTAGGCGGCCCATTCCGCACTCGATCCACCGGCGCCGTGGAAGGCTACGAACAGGGGCGCCGGCGTGGCGGGGTCGTAACTCGCGGGGACATAGAGGGTCCCGTCCCTCCCCGAGGCGAGTCCGAGCGGCGTCACGCCGCGGGTGGGATCGATGGTCGGGGCGCCGGGCCGGGCGGTCAGGTGCGGGTCGACCGGTCCCGGCGCGACCGGCGCTTGGCACCCGAGCCAGGGCGGCACGGCCGCGGCGCCAAGGGCCAGCTTGAGGAGGTCCCGTCGGGGCCACAATGGCGCCGATCGGGCGCCTAACGTCTCGGTCATGCAGAGTCTCGCTGATGGTGGTTGAATCGGGCTGGTGCCCGATGGCCCTACGAGGGCGTGGGCAATTTCGTGCCAGGATGGTGGCCACCGCTCCGATCCAACGCTATCTTGCCCCGGGCCCCAAGGAGGTTGTACCGGTGGCAACCCTGCAGCATTTGAAGCAAGACATCGGCCGGGAGGTCCTGTCCGATTGGCGGGTCATTACCCAGGAGATGGTCGACACCTACTCGGCCCTTACCGGTGACGCGGATCCCTTTCATGACGATGTCGAGTGGTCGAAAGCCAATACCCCGTTCGGCGGCACCATCGTGCAAGGCTTCCTTCTGCTCGCCAATTTGACCTGGTTCACCCGCCATCCGCCCGAGGAGCCGCTCGACGATGTCGAGTACGTGCTCAACTACGGGTTCGACAAAATTCGGTTCATCCGCCCGGTGCCGGTCGGCAAGCCGATCCGGGCGCGGCGCCGGTTGGTGGCGGTGGATGATCGGCCGTCGCGAGCCGTCCTCCGGTTCGCGGTGACGATCGAAGTCGAAGGATCCCCCGAACCCCATGTCATCGCCGAGTGGTTGGGATCGGCCCAGAAGAAACCCGAACCGATCGCCGGACCCCATGGCGTCTGACCCGGCCTTCGCTCCGGCGGTCCCGCCTCACTACTACGCCGTGATCTTCACGTCCCGCCGAACCCCCGGCGGCGATCACGGGTACGCCGCGATGGCCGAGCGAATGGCGCGGCTGGCCGCCACGCAACCGGGCTACCTCGGGATTGAAACTGCCCGGGGAAGCGACGGCTTTGGGATCACGGTGTCGTACTGGACAACACCCCAAGCCATCCAGGCCTGGAAGGAACAAGCGGAACATCTCGGGGCCCAGGAACAAGGCATCTCCGAGTGGTACCAGCACTACGAACTCCGGGTGGCCCGGGTCGAACGGGCGTACTCCGGGCCGATTGGTTCGCTCCATCCAACGGCGTGGACCGCGCCCTGACCGGTCGGTCGAACCAAACTCCAGGAACCGAAACCCCGCGTCCGGCGTTGAGCGGTCGTGACCACTACCAGCCGATGCGGCGGGTGCGGCCGGCCGTTCGACTCGGCGGTCCTTGCCCAAGCCTTCGATTTTGCCTATTGGCGCCGCCCGGACGGGGCCTGCCCGGCCTGTGTCCAACAAGAACTGCTCACCACCCTGCTGGCCCAGGGCACCGAACTCTTCCAAGGCACCGTACAACGGACCTGGCCGCTCGACGCCGAGGCGGCGTTCGGGGCGCTTCCGACGCCGCTCCGTCTCCACGCCGATCCGCGGTACGGCGGCCGCGGTGTCACCCTGGCCGTGGCCGATTCGGGGTTCACGCCTCATCCCGACCTGACTGAACCAACAAACCGGATTCGGGCCTGGGTGGACGCGACCGTCGACCCTCCCGTCGTCCACCGGTTCGGGCCTAACGATAGGCCACGATGGCCGGGATCGGAACGGGCGGCGGACCACCAATGGCACGGGACGATGACCAGCGTCGTTGCTACCGGCAACGGGTTCGCGAGCCACGGGCTCTATCGCGGCCTGGCCTGGCAGGCCGAGGTGGTGCTCCTTCATCTGACCGGACCGGATGGTCGGATCGACGACGCGAGCCTGCTCCGCGCCTTGAGGTGGATCGCGGTAAACCACACCGAGTACCGGATCCGAGTCGCCAGTCTCTCCGTGGCCGGCGACGGGGAAAGCGGCGAGGAACTCGGCCCGATCGATCGAGCGGTGGAGCGATTGGTCGATCGTGGGGTGTCGGTCGTTGCGGCGGCCGGCAACGACGGCCATCGGCGATTGGTCCCGCCGGCCACGGCGCCCCGGGCCATCACGGTTGGAGGACTCGATGACAACAACAGTGTCGCGGCCGGTGATCGACGCCTGTGGCACAGCAACTTCGGAGACTCGGCTGCGGGCATCCCCAAGCCCGAACTGGTGGCGCCGAGCATCTGGGTGGCGGCGCCGGTGCTGGCCGGATCAGCGATCGCGACCGAGGCTCGAGCGCTGTTCGACCAGCGGGCCAAGGGCGGCCCCGCGGTACTCGACCGAATCCGGGAGCTCAAGTTGATCACGCCGGCCTATCAGCACGTGGACGGGACCAGCTTCGCGGCCCCGATCACCGCCGGCACGGTGGCCGCGATGCTCGAGGCGAATGACGGCCTCACGCCCCGCCTGGTCAAGGAAATCTTGATCCGTGCGGCCGAGCCGGTGCCCGGCGCGGCACCGGACCGCCAGGGCGCCGGCGCCCTCAATGCGGGTCGCGCGGTGGCCCTGGCCTTGGCGGAGCGGCATCACTGGGATGGCCCGCCGCCAACCGCGCCGATCGCCACGACCGGTGGTCCAGCCTTCTTGGTCCACGACCATCGCGCGGCGGTCGTCGAGGTTTTCGGGTCGTGGAACGCTTGGGGGAGCCCAATCGCTGCCCGATCCACCGAGTCGGGCGTGTGGCTCACCGACCCGCTGCCACTTCGCTCAGGGGAGTATCACTACAAACTCAAAGTGGATGAACAGTGGATCGCCGATCCGCTCAACCCCTGGCGGATCGAGGACGGACAAGGTGGCATCAACTCCCGGTTCCGGTGGCCAATGGGGGGATGATTTCAGGGTGCCGGGACGAATGACTTGAGCCAGATCACGATCAGTCCGCAACTGCTCCGGCCGCCCATGCTGTATTCGAACGGCAGACCAAAGCGGCCCTGATAGATCTCCAGGGCCTCGATCTCGCTGGGCTCGAAATCATTGACGGCCCGGCCCGGCGAAATCGAGCCCCCGTTCAACGCGACCGCCGGTGGACAGTCGCGGGTACCCCACGAGCCCCGCCAGTTGGCCGACGGGTTGTAACCGCCGATGGTGGACAGGTAATACCCGCCCGCAGCCGCCCGATTCCATTCGGCAATATCCGGGAACGACGACCCGTCAGTGGTTTCCATCGCGAACGATCCATTCTCCCCCCAGCCACCGGGTTCGTCCATGGTGGTCGGGTTCTTGAACGGCAGGTACCGTATCACCAAGTGGCCGAGCTCGCTGACCCGGGCTCGCTCGATGTCCTCCCGGGAGAGGAAGCGGCCGCCGCCGCCGCGAGAACGCCAGACGAAATCGATCAATCGGCGGCGTTGCACCTGCTCGGCGGCGCGCACGGTCAATTCGGGGAGGGTGACAGGCTGAGCCGCCATGACGATGGTCAGAGCGGTTTCAGCCCCCGGGTCCGCAGTGATGCTGGTTTGGATCGGGAAGTGGCCGATGTGGCGGGCGGAAATCCAACTTCGGACCGGGTTCTTGATTCCCACAAAGCGAAAAATCCCATCGGCGCCGGTAACGGTCTTCCCGCCTCCCACGAGCCAGACCTCGGCGGCTTCGAGCGGCCGGCCCGACGAGTCCCGGACCACCCCGGAGATCGCGACGGTGGGTTTGGACTGGGCCACGACGCCGTGACCAATCAGCATCCCGAACACCGAGAGCAAAACGGTCCGAACGTGACTGGTCATCGCGCCCCCATCGGTGAGTGGCTGGTGTCCAATAAAAGGTAGGGATCGGGCGCCGCTTTGGACAGAGCCTGGGGGGACGGTGTTGGCGGGAGAGAACCGGGTATCTTTGGGATATGCGACGACTTCTATTGCTCCTGACCACGATCGGTCTTCCCGACCGGGCGGAGGCGCAGACCGGCCGGCTCGGCCTGCTCGACGCCTGGAACCATCAACACAAACACATCCTGGCGGTGATCGATTCTGCCACGCCGGGGATGCTCGATTTCCGGACCACCAAAGGCGTGCGAACGTTCGCGGAACAGATCGACCATATCGCCACCGTGGCCGCGACGATCGTGGGCCGGGCGGTCGTAGGAGTGCCGATCCCCAAGGCACTCGCGGGTGACACGGCGGTCTATCTCCACGACCAAGCGAAACTCCGGGCCCATACCGACCAGTATTTCAGTTTCGTGGTGGCATCGCTTGCCCCAATCACCGACGACCAGCTGAGCGCGGACCAGGCGTTTGCCGGCGGTACCATGCCCAAGTGGCGCTGGAACCTGACCGCCCTGCAGCATTCGGCCTGGACCCTCGGGCAGCTGGTGCCGTACCTCCGAATGAACAATCGGATTCCGCCCCCGTTCACGCCCTTTTGATCATTGTTCCAACCCCTTGAGGTCGCATGAGCTGCCTATCGCGTCGTGGCTTCATTTCCGCCGCCGGCAGCGGGAGGTGACCGGCCGGATCCGGGATACCTGGCCGGCATGAACTCTCGAACCCTCCTCGCGGTCCTCGGCGCGTCGGCCCTGGCTGCCGGAACGCCGCTTGCCGGGCAAGCCCCGCGCGAAACGCCCGAGGCCCGGGTGGCCCGGGTGCTCGAGTCCACGCCGCTGATCGACGGCCACAACGATTTCCTGTTCAAGGTCTGGAACAAACACTGGACCGCCGACTCGTTCGACTTTGCCAGGCCAATGCCGGATTTCATGACCGATCTCCCCCGGCTCCGCCGGGGCCGGGTCGGGGCCCAGTTCTGGGCGGTCCATGTCCCGGTCCAGCCGGAGTTTCCCCACCCGTTCACCTCGGCCCAGGCTCAGCTAGTGCTGTTTCGTGAGATGGTCCGCCGGTACCCAGACTTCGCTCCGGCACTCACGGCCGACGATATCGTCCGGCTCAGCAAACAAGGCAAGGTGGCGTCACTCCTCGGCATCGAGAGCGGCCACATCATCGAGAACTCGATCGCCAACCTTCGGACCCTCTACGCCGCGGGGGCGCGCTACATGACGCTGACCCACTGGCGGAACACTGAGTGGGCCGATGCGTCGACGGATAAGCCCCTTCACCGCGGCCTGACCCCGCATGGCGAGGCGATCGTCCGGGAAATGAACCGGCTCGGCATGATGGTGGATCTTTCCCATGTCTCGGACCCGACCATGCGGCATGCGCTCCGGGTGAGCCGCGCTCCGGTGATCTTCTCGCACTCCTCAATCCGCCATTTCTCCGATCATCCCCGGAACGTGCCGGACGACATCCTGCGCGAAGTCGGCAAAAAGGGCGGCCTGGTGATGATCAACTTCGACGCCTGGTTCATTCATCAGCCCACCAAGGACTGGTACGGCGAGCGGGATCGAATCGCGCCAAACTTCGATCCGAACCGCCGGTTGATGGGTGACAGCTCCATGGCCACCGATTCGATCACCCGCTGGGAGAAGGCCCATCCGGTGCCGCTCCCGACGATTGCCCAAGTGGCTGACCATTTCGAGTATGTGCGGCGAATGATCGGAGCCGAGCATGTCGGGTTCGGTTCCGATTTCGACGGGACCGATTACAACCCGATCGGACTCGATGACGTGGGGGCGCTTCCGGCGGTGCTGGTGGAGCTGGCCCGTCGAGGATGGTCCGACCGGGAACTGGCTCAGGTGGCGGGTGGCAATCTGCTCCGAGTCATGCGCCAAGTGGAGCGGACGGCGGCCGCGATGAAGCAGTAGCCGCCGGTCAACAGCCGGGGCGAGTCCAGGTGGCGATCCGGCCGTCGTTGCCGGTCTGCTGATAGGTGCCCACCGCCGTGCCGCAGGCGTTCACGGCGCGAACTACGAGCGTCGAGCCGCCGGGCAATGGCTCCCCGCGATCGCGGTACCAGACATACGGCGTGCTCTGACCGCCGTTCGAGACGTTGCCATACACCACGCCGAGCGAGTCCATGCCGACCACCACGCCGGTGGTGGCCCCGGCCGGGAGCGGCAGGTGGACGAAGCCGGCGGCTTCGGACCACCGCCACGGGCGGTTCGCGGTGCCGTCGGGCGTCAAGGCAGTGCCCGAGATCACGCCGCAGCCATTGATCGCCACCGGCATGGCGACATTGGTCCCGCCCGGCCGGCCAAGACGGCGGATCCCCACTGCCGCCGTCCAGGTGAAGACGTCCATGGTGCCCGCGACCGAGGTTGCCGATGCGCCCACCACCACCCCGGCGGCGTTGACGGCGGTGGCGTTGCTCTGGCTGTCGTCGGGACCGAGTGTCCCGAGGTTGGTGATCACGCCCTGCCGCCACACCGCGGCCCGTTGGTGGACGCCCCCGGCGTAGATCAGCGTGCCCGGCACCAGTTCCGAGTCGTTGGTGCCCGACGGGAGGAATGCCAGGGTCTGATCGGGCGCTGGAATCAGTGTCGGCGTGCCGTCAGCTCCCCAGGCCACCCCGGTGAACGGGCCGCTCGACTGAGACGCCCGGCCGAAAGCCCCTCCTCCGCTCGTGATGGCGGCCGGAACCGAGAGATCGTACGATGCGGGTGTGGCGAGCCGAATCAGCTGGCCGGCGCGGGTCAGTCGGAACGCGCCGTTCTGTCCCCCGAAAACGCCAGTCCCCGTGAGGTCCCCATTCGGCGCGATCGCCAGGGCCTGCGCGTAGGTCATCGGGGCCGGTATTCCGCCGTCGACCAGCACCCTAGCGCGTGCGTCGCTGACAACCGGCAGGCCTGCACAACCGCCGGCCGGCCCCGGGGGCGAGGGCTCGCTGGCGCACCCCAGCGCAAGTGCCAGCACCGACGGAACCCCAAAGTGATATCGCACAGGTTCCGTCTCCGGTGAAGGCGCGGGTCATCCGCGCGGCTTCGATCGACAACCCAGAAGATAGTGGCGCAGTGCTGAAACCTCCCCAACGGACCCCTCGTCCGGTCTGATATCGTACCTAAGGTCAAATTATGTCGGATCGGGTCCCGCGGCTCCCCAAGGTGTCCCATCTTCAATACCTCGCCCTCGGACTGCTCCGGCAGCGGGACCGCCCCGGCCGGGAGATTCGCGACGCGGCCGGCAGTTTCGGGGTTCGCCGATCGGCGGCCGCATTTTATCAAATGATGGCCCGGCTCGAGCGGGATCATCTGGTCGAGGGATGGTACGAACAGGTCCGGGTCGGCGACCAGGCCGTCACTGAACGTCGCTACCGGATCACCCCGGCCGGCACCCGGGCCTGGGAACAGACCCGGGCGTTTCACGAAGCGGTCGCGGCCGCCGGCTCGCGGCGGTGGTCGAATGCCTAACGAACCGGCCGGACCGGTGCATCTGGTGCCCCGGCGCGCCGCCGCCTGGTTCGAACCGGCCTGGCGCGACCTGTGGGTCGGCCACCTGGGCCGCCTGACCGGTGCCGCCAACCGCCGGCAAGCCGCGACGGTCCAGGTCAGATACCGGCTGGCGTTGGCCTGGCTCGTTCTCGACTGCTGGCGATTGTCGGTGTTCGATCGTTCCCAATCCGCGTCCGCCACCACCACTCCGAAACCCCGGGAGCCGTTCCAGATGTTTGCAAGCGATGTGCGACACTCCGTACGACGGCTGATCCGCGAGCCGGGCTTTACCCTGGCCACCGGCCTCACCCTGGCGCTCGGCGTCGGCGCCAACGTCGCGGTGTTTGCCGTGGTCGAGGCGGTGCTCCTCCGGCCGCTTCCCTATGACGCACCGCATGAGTTAGTGGTCATCCGAAACCGGGACCAGCAAACCGGCGTGACCAAGCCCGACGTTGCCATCGGCGATGCCGTCGACTTGGCAGGCCGGCAGTCCGCGTTCAGCGCGGTGGGGGGGTACGCGGCCGGCCAGGCCACGGTGTTCGGCGAAGGGGAACCCTTCCAGGTCCACGCCCTCCGCCTCACAGCCGGTGCCTTCAAGGCGCTCGGCGTCCGGCCGGCCGTCGGTCGCGGGTTGACCGACGCGGATTCTCGAGTCGGCGCCGGGCCGGTGATGCTGCTCGGCTACGATCTCTGGCTCCGCCGCTTTGGCGGAGACTCAAGCATCGTCGGGCGGAGCATCAAGGTCGGCCAGGAAACCCGATTGGTCGTCGGCGTAGCTCCGCGGAACTTCGGGTTCCCGCCGAGCGGGACGACCGACCTGATCCTCTCCGGATCCCTGCCGGAGGCGGCGCCGGCCGCCCGAAAAGAGGACTGGACCTTCATGTTGGCCCGGCTCAAACCAGGTGCCTCGGTGGCGGCGGCCACAGCCAATCTCGGGATGATCGCCGGCCAACTCGAGCGCGACTTTCCCGCCACCAATCGCGCCTCGACCTACTATGCCGTGTCGCTCCGCGATGAAGTGGTCGGCAACACCAGGACGGCGCTCATCCTGTTGCTGGGCGCGGTCGCGGCGGTGTTGCTCATTGCCTGTGTCAACGTGGCCAATCTCATGCTCGCCCGGTCGGTCGGCCGACAGCGAGAAATGGCGGTCCGGTTATCCCTTGGCGCCGGCCGGAACCGGATTGCCGCCCAGATGCTGGTCGAAAGCCTGGTGTTGGTCTCGGCGTCGGCCGCGGTGGGCGTCGGCTTCGCCCACTTCGGAGCCCGGGCGCTCGTGGCGATGATCCCATCGAGCGTCGGCATCGCGGGGCTGGCCGAAATCGGCATCAATCCGACGGTGCTCGGGTTTACGCTCCTGCTCACCGTGGTCACAGCGCTCGGCTTCGGTCTGGTGTCCACGCTCGCCACCGCCTCCGACGGAACGGCCCGGACCCTGATGGCCGGGCGGGCCGGAATGATCAGCCGGGGAGCCCGCCGGGCCAGCGCGGTCCTGGTGGCCGGGGAAATGGCGTTCGCGGTCGTTCTCCTGATCGGGGCCGGCCTCATTCTCCGGAGCTTCGCGGGTCTGCTCTCGACCGACCCCGGATTTCGAGTGGACCAAGTTGCCACCGTTGAGCTCGGGCTGCCGGCCGATCGCTACGATTCCCTCCCCGCGCGGGAGGCATTCTATCAACGGGCGTTCGAGGCGATTCGCGCGGTGCCCGGAGTGCTCGAGGTGGGTGCGGCGGTGGTGACCCCGTTGACGGGCAACCACTGGACCACTTCGTTCGAGCGAACGGGATACCCGGTGCCGCCGGGCGAGCGCGCCCCGTTGGTCGGGTGGCAGGTCGCGTCCGGCGGCTACTTCAAGGCCCTGGCCATTCCCCTGAAGGCGGGGCGGTTCTTCGATCAGCGCGACCGGCCGGGCAACCCGCCGGCCGTGATCATCAGCGAAGCGCTTCGCCGCCAGTTCTTCGGCACCGAGAACCCGATTGGTACCACTATCAACGATGGCGACGAGCGGATCGAAATCGTCGGCGTCGTCGGGGATATTCGCCGGGCCGGTTTGGCGGAGGAGCCTCGGCCCGATCTCTACTTTCCGTTCGAACGCTCGCCGAGCCAGGGCATTACTCTCTTCATCCGAACCGAGGGCGATCCGGCGCGGGCCACCTCAGGGATCCACGGGGCGCTTCGCTCGATCGAGCCGAGCGTGGTCCTGCTCCAGTCTCGTACCATGGCGGACATCGCCAGCGACTCGGTCCAGGTGACCCGGCTGATGCTGTGGTTGCTCGGGATCTTCGCGCTAATCGCGTTGGCGCTCGCGGTGGTCGGCATCTATGGCGTGATCTCGTATCTGATCCGGCAGCGGACCCGTGAAATCGGGACTCGCTTGGCCCTCGGCGCCAGCCGGTCCGCCATCCTCTGGATGGTCATGCGCCAGGGGGCCCTGATCGTCGGCACGGGGGCGGCGATCGGCCTGATCGTCGGCGTGCTGGCCGCTCGAACCCTCGAGTCGATGCTGTACGGCGTGACGGCCGCCGACCCCCTCGTCGTGGCCGGGGCCACCACGGTCCTCATTCTCACGGCACTGGCCGGATGTTATGTACCGGCCCGCCGCGCGGCTTCGGTCGATCCGGCGATCACCTTGACTGTCACCTGATCCGCCCGGCCGAACCGCGGCGCGGACGTCGGTTGGCGGTTACCGGAGGTGCAGGGAATCGAACACCCAATGGCGCGTCAACCCCTGGGCCCGGGCTCGCTGCGCCTCGGTGCCGGCCTGGTCTCGCCGGCCGGCCATGAACAGGGCGCCGGCCAAGTTGCCGCGGAGCTCCGCCTCTTCCGGGGCAACGGCGGACGCTTGCTCGAACTGGGCAACGGCTTCCGGGTATTGGCGCGATTCGAGAAAGCAGCTGCCGATCAGATTCCTCACCCTCACCTGGGGTCTCCCGACGATCCGTGTCACGATCTCGGCGGCTTCGCCGCACGCTCGCTGCCCGAGCAGCGAGAAGCTGAGGGTGCCGTAGGCCCACGCCATCTCCGGCGCGATCGCGACCGCCCGCCGCAGCTCGCGGGTCGCGAGTTCGTACTGGCGGAGCACGATTAAGACGACACCGAGTTGATGATGGGCGAAGGCGTTGGTCGAGTCAGCCGCGACGGCGAGCCCCAAATGGCGGCGGGCCGCGAGAGTGTCGCGACCGACGGCGAGTTCGAAGGTGCCTCGCGCCACCAAGGTCAGGACATCGCCCGGCGACTCTTGCTCCGCCGACGCCAGGTCGACGGCACTCCGACCGGCGGCGGCCGAATCCCGGCCGGTCACATACCGCATGAGTTCGACGTTGGCCAGGACCGCCTTGGCGATGCCCGATGCGGGCGACGCCCGTGGAACGCTGGTTGCCCGGGCCTCGGCCTCGTCGAGCCGGTCGGCAATGAGCAACTGGTAGGCCGAGGCGACGGTTGCGGCGTCGCCGCTGGGGATCGGCCTGGAGGTGCTAACCGGCATGGGTGTGTGATTCTGGTTCCGATCGCTACCCAAGATCGTGAAGAGTTGGAGCAGCGCGACCGCGGCCGTTCCCCAGAGCGTCCGTTGCACGATGACGGGACTGCTCGGGAACCGGACCCACTCGAGTCCGGTTCGTCTGAAGAGAATCACCAACAGGCAGGCGCCACCGATCACCAGGGCCCAGATGAGGGTCCCGGCCTCTTGGGCGCGAAGCAAGTCAATCGACGCGATACCCAGAGCGATCAAGACTCCCCATGCCCCCCACAGACGCCCTTGGTAGAGCCCATAGGTACCGATCAAATAGAGACCAACGTCGAAGAACGGGGACGGATTCAGCAGGTTGGCGGAGCCCGTCTGGGGGACGCTGTCGGGAGCGAGCGCGACGAATCGAGACATCAGGTTGGCGAACACCGTGAGCGCCGGGGCAAGCCAGGCATAGCGGGCCCACCGGGTCCACCGCTTGGTCGCGGCTCGGGCCGGCGGCTCGCGGTCGGTGACCGGGACCCTCTCGGCGCCCGGTTCGGCGTCCCAGGCGCTCTTGATCGTCCGTGCCAGTCGTTCGACATGGGGCTCGAGCGGCCCGGTATGGGCGTCGAACCAGTGCCTGCTTCCGAGGAAGTAGATCAGTCCTTCGGACGGTTCGACGTTCTCCGCCCGGAACGGGATGACCCTGGCCCCGGCATTCACGGCCCGCTCGACTTCGTTCCGAACCTGCGGCGACGCGTTGGAGTGCGTGGTCAGCACCAGGACGAGGGCCTTCGACGCGTTGATGGCGCGGATGATCGCGGTCGGCCACTCTTCCCCGGGCTCGATATCGCGCGGTGCCATCCAGCACCGAACCCCGTGATGTTCCAGGGTCTGACACACGACCTCAGCGAGGGACCGGTCCTGGCTGGAGTAGCTGACGAAGGCGTCGTGGGGCATCTAGGGAAACTACCCGTTTTCTGGAACGGCCCGCTAGCCGCCACCCGGCCGGCCGAACGAATGGACCGCGTGACGTTGGTGTGGTACGTTGGACCGGACGAGATCACGAACATCCCTGCCAGGGAGAGATTCGCGATGGGAATCGGTGTCAAGGTTTCGTGCCCGTGTTTCGGGCACTTCACACTCCAGGTCGGCCCGCGGATCCGGCCGCCGAAGTACTGCCTCTTCCCGTTCCTCTGTACCAAGTGCGAAGCGGTTTCCTGCTTGGATATCCACGCCGAGTCGTTGGTCTGCCAGCAGTGTGGCTCGGCAGAGGTGGTGCCGTACGGGAGCCCGCCGGCCATCGGGGTGTTAGGCTCGGCCGTCATCTTCGCTTGCGCGCCTACCGACCGGTTTTCCGCCGAACAGCTGACGGTCACCGATGGAACCTACTGGTGTCCGACCTGCCGAAAGCATACCGCCCATTTCAGCGACGCCGGCATCAAATGGGATTGAGCGCCATCGAGCCCTGCGGCGAAGTTACGCCCCCGGGACGATGGGCCGAACCCAAGCCGCAACTTGTCGTTCCCATCATAAGCGCTTACGTTCGGGCATGGTTCATCGAATGACCACGGCCGAGGCGGGTCGGCTCGGCGGGCGGCGCAGCCGACGCCAGTTGAGCGCCGAGAGCGCGCGGGTCATGGTTTCCGTCCGCGAGGCTCGCAAGTTGTTCCGCGCCAACTACATCACCTGCTTCTGGTGGGCGCGGCCGGACCTCATCATCCGCGCCGGCGACGTCGCCTGGGTGGCCGACGGCCTGCGCAAGCATGGAGGTCGAGAGGCCTGGCGGGCCGCCGCGAGGCTCGAGCGACTGCTCATGCCGACGTCCGGCTGATGAGCGGCGAGGCGCCATGCCGCTAACCGCGTTCCAATCATCGGTGCTCGCGCTGTTGGCGGCCCAGCGTTCCGACGTGTCGTATCTCGCCGGCGGCGCCGCCCTGCACATCGGCCCGGCGGGCGAGCGCTTTAGCGATGACCTCGATTTCTTTCACAACGCGGCCGATGCGGCGAACCAGTCCTTCGCGGCTGATGCCAGCGCATTGCGCGCGCGTGGTTACGAGGTCAACACCATCGCCGAGTATCGCGGGTTTGTCAGCGCCGTGGTGCGTCACGATGGCGAGTCCACGATCCTGGACTGGGCGCATGAATCGGCGTGGCGTTTTCTCCCGCTCGTGCCAATTCCCGGTGGCGGTGTCATGCTCCACCCGATCGACCTGGCGATCAACAAGTTGGTGGCGCTCGCGAACCGCCGAGAGCCGCGCGATGTGGTCGACGCCATCTTCGCGGATGCCCAGATCCTTCCGTTTCCTGCGCTGGTGTGGGCCGTGGTCGAGAAGAACCCCGGGCTCAATCCCTCGTCGTACCTTGAGCAGTTCCGACGCCGCACGTTGACACCTGAGGACGCCGCGTATCTCCGCTTCACCGGCGCCTACAGCGTCGAGGACGCAGCCCAACATTTTCGCCGGATGGTCTCCGCCGCGGATACGTTCATTGCGGCCAACACGCGCCGTGAGCCGGGCGCGCTGCTGCAAGATCGTCGCACGGGATCGTTCTTCCTGCCGCAGTCCGAGGACGACTGGGCCTACACGCGCGAGCACCGCGGCACGCTGGGTGGGGTCATCGCCCAACCGGCTGACATGCAAATCGCCTAGACCCCAGGGGCGCGGCCTCGGTCGATCCGGCGATCACGCTGACGGATCCGCGATCCGGCGGCGGGCAACATCGTTCTAGCACCCGGCAGAACCCGCGGGATAGGCTCCGGCTACAATCAAGCGGAGCCTGACGTGTCACATTGGTGTTCTCGGATCGGCCTGCTAGGCTTGCTCGCAGTCAGAGCGGGCTCGGCCCACGCCCAAATCAAACCCTATCATGGGCCCGGCTACGCCCGGAGCGAGTTGGCACCCGGCGTCTGGGCGTTCGTCTTCGATAATCCCCTTGGCGATAAGGCCGGCGTCGACGGCACGTCGGTGGTCATCATCAACGACGCCGACGTCGTGGTCGTCGATGCCCAGTGGTCGCCGGCGTCCACTCGCAAGGTCTTGGCGGAAATCCGAAAGCTCACGACCAAGCCGGTCCGGTACGTCGTCAACACCCACTGGCACGGTGACCACTGGTACGGTAACCAGGTCTACCAAGCCGCCTTCCCCGGCGTGGAGTTCATTGCCCACCCGAATACCCTCGCCGATCTCGAGGCCCAGGAAATCCCGGACATCGAGCCCACCTGGAAAGTGACCCTCCCGGCCGAGATCAAGGCCGGGGAAGAGCGACTGGCGAAGGGCATTCGTCGCGACGGCACTCCCTACACGGCCGCCGACAGTGCTCGGGCCATGGGGCAGATCGCCGCGTTTCGATGGGCCATCCCCGCTATGCGGGAAATCCGCCCGGTCCGCCCGACCCTATTGGTGGCCGACTCGTTGATTCTCCGCCGAGGCGACCGGACGATCGCCATCCGGTATCTCGGTCGCGGGAACACCCGCGGCGACCTCTCGGTCTGGCTTCCGAAGGAACGGGTGCTCGCCACCGGCGATCTGCTGGTGAATCCTGCACCCTACTCGTTCGGCTCCTACCTGAGCGAGTGGGTCAAGACCTTGACCCAACTCCGGGCGCTGCCGGCCGCCGTGATCGTCCCCGGGCACGGCGCGATCCAACGGGACTGGGCCTATGTGGACCTGTTCGTGGAACTGCTCAACTCGACGTTAGGCCAGGCGAAGGAGGCGGTGGCGAAGGGTCTCGATTTGGAGGCCACTCGCAAAGCCGTTGACGTGACGTCGTTCCGGCAGCGGTTTGCTGGGAGCGACGACGCCAAGGGACGGGCGTTTGACGCGTTCTTCACCGCCCCGGCCGTGGAACGGGCCTGGCTCGAAGCCCGGGGCGAGCTCGACAAGGCGGCTCACTGATGCGGATCTTGATTCTCGGCGGCACCGGCTTCACCGGGCCGTTCCAGGTGGCGTATGCCGTGCAACGCGGGCACCAGGTCACCGTGTTCAATCGCGGGAAGCGCCAAACCGAACTCCCGGCCGGGGTCGAACACCTCCAAGGCGACCGGGTCACCGGCGACCTCGCGTCGCTCAAGGGCAAACGCTGGGATGCGGTGATCGATGTGCCCACCGCGCTGCCCCGCTGGGTGCGTGACGCCGGCGAAGTCCTGGCCGGGGCCGCCGACCGGTTCGTGTTCACCTCGACGATCTCGGTCTACGGCGATCCCAAAGGTCCCCCCGACGAGACCGCCCCGGTCGAGCAATGGACCAAGCCCGGCGACCCGATGGAGATCCGCCAGTTTACCGCCACCAACATCGAAGACTACGGGGCCTTGAAGGCGCTGTCGGAGCGCGAAGCGGAGAAGTGGTTTCCCGGTAAGACCACCATCATCCGGCCGGGCCTGATCGTCGGACCGCGCGACGATATCGACCGGTTCACCTATTGGGTGACCCGGATCGACCGGGGTGGTGAGGTGCTCTGCCCGGGAAACCCGATCGATCCCGCCCAAGTGATCGACGCGAGGGATCTGGCCGAATGGACGATCCGGATGGCGGAAGCGGGGATGCCGGGCGTCTTCAATGCCACCGGGCCGCGAGCTCGGATGTCGATCGCAGAGCTGCTCTACGGCATTCGAGCCGCCACCAGCGGCGACAACATGGTCCGGTTCACCTGGGTCGATGCCGAATTCCTGGCGGCCCAGAAGGTCGAGCCCTGGAGCGACATGCCGCTCTGGTTACCGCCCGGCAACCCGTCGGCGCCGATTTGCGAGATCCGGGTCGGCAAGGCCATTGCCGCCGGCCTGACCTATCGGCCGCTGGCGACGACGGCGCGAGAGACACTCGAGTGGTTCAAGACGTTGCCCGAGGCCCGGCGGACCAAACTCCGAGCCGGTCTGGCCCCGGAGCGCGAGGCGGAGGTGCTGGCCGCGTGGCACGCCCGGCCGGGGGCAGGTCGGTAGCGTGCGAATGACTTGGAGGTGGGGCGCCGCGTGCAGTCTGGCCGTATTGGGCTGCGACCGAACCGGGGTGGCTCCCGCGCTCACCGCCGCCCAGTCCACCGCGATTGACCGGCTCCTTGAGAGCCAAATGGCCGGGCACCGGATCCCGGGGCTCGCATTGGCGGTGGTCAAGAACGGCGTCGTCGTCAAACAGGCTACGCTGGGCCTGGCCAACGTTCTGTCGGGTCTGATGGTGTCGACCACGACGTCCTTCCAAGTGGCGTCGACCACCAAGTCTTTCTCGTCGACCGCCGTGCTCCTCTTGGTGAGCGACGGCCGTCTGAAGCTCACCGACCACGTCGGCGATCTCCTTCCCGGCCTTCCGCCCGCCTGGCGGGACGTGACCGTTCGCCAGCTCTTGTCCCATACGTCCGGACTTCCCGACGTCACCCGGACTCCCGGCCGGAACGACCTGATCGCCGACTCCTGGGAGCGGGCGCTTCCGCTGATCAGAACGGCCCCCCGCCAATTTGCCCCAGGCGAGCGGTGGTCCTACAACCAGACCAACTACGTTCTCGTGGCCCAAATCATCGAGCGCCTTTCCGGCATGGGCCTCGAGCAATTCCTGACGACCCGGTTGTTCGTGCCCCTCAGCATGCGAACCGCCTTCTTTCCGGCCCCTGGTGATACGGCACGGTCATGCGCCGTGAACTACGAACCCGATCCGGCCAAAGGCATCGCGGTGCGTTCGTTGGAGTTTCCGCGGTTCGTCCATGCCGCCGCCGGCCTCTGCGCCAGCCTCGACGATCTCATCCGCTGGAATGCCGAGCTTGATTCCGGCCGGCTGGTCCGGCCCGACCTGACGCGGGAGCTGTGGTCGGCTACCCCGTTGAATGACGGGTTGCCGTTCCGGATCGACGGGAAGTCGAGCGGGTACGGGCTGGGCTGGATCGTGGACGATACACCGGGACACCGATCCGTTGGTTCCTCAGGGGGCAATTCGACAGCGTACCGGCGGTTCATCGACGAGGGGTTCTCCGTTATCGTGCTGCAGAACGGTGTCGCGGACCCGGACGGCCTCATCGCGTCGGTGGCGGCCATTGTCCGAGAACGATCCGGTGCCACGGCGTCGTCCGCTCAAGCCGCGCTCTGGGATGCAGCCATGGTCGGCGACACCGCGGCCATCGGGCGATCGCTGGCGGACGGAGCCGCCATTGACTCGCTCGACACTCGGACCAAACCGACGGGGCGCCGGGCGTTGAATTGGGCCGCGTGGTTCAATCACGTCGAAGCGGTCCGGCTTCTCCTGGCCCGCGGAGCCAGCATCGACGCGGAAAACACCAGCGGCTTCACCGCTCTCCATCACGCGGCTGAGGCAGGTGCGGAGCAAGCGGCCGAGGTGTTGCTGGCCGCCGGGGCGAACCCGAATCATCCCAACCAGGCCGGTGAGCGCCCCGCGGAGACGGCCCGCCGGCTCGGACACTCGAAGATCGCCTCGAAGCTCGAGGGCGGCCGGCCCTGAGCCCTCGGGTGATCGAACGAATAGAAGAGTTGCTACCAGGCCTCTGATGCGATTGATCGGCGTAGCCCGCGCTCTCGTGGAGAGTCGAAACCTTCGCGGTGCGATGGGTCCGGTCGATCGCTTCGACCGCCGCGGTCACGAAGCTGGACGGCGTCCCACCGGGTCGTAGCAACGCCCCGAGCAACATCGTTCCAGCGGGTTCAGAACCCGGGGCACTAGCTTGGTCGGCGTGACGGCGCCACGACTCATGGGCAGGCCGAGAGGCAAACAGGTGATCACAATGGGGAACGTCTGACTCGCCACGCCCGTATCGGCGTCTTCGGCTGCCTGTGGCTCCTGAAGTCGATGACAACGGTAGCAGCCCAGACCCCAGAGGCACGGGCGGCGGCTTACCTCAAGGAACAGTGGCAGTCGAGCGGTGCCCCTGCCGTGTCGATGGCCGTCGCGAGCAAGGGGGGGATCGTCTTCTCCACGGGCGTCGGTTTCGCGGATCTCGACAACCTCGTGCCGGCAAGCGGCTCCACCGTCTACAACATCGGCTCGGTCTCAAAGGTCATGACGGCGGTGGCGGTCATGCAGCTCGTCGAGCTGGGCACGGTCCGACTGGATGATCCGATCCAGAAGTTCGTGCCGCAGTTTCCCGAGAAAAGCGCCGCCATCACGATCAGGCATCTCCTCACCCATACGAGCGGGATTCGTCACTATCGGTCAACTGACTTCCCGAACGGGCTCGACGGCGAGAACGTCCAGCCGTTCGAGTCGTTCGACGAAGCGATCCGGGTCTTCAAGAATGACCCGTTGCTGTTCACGCCAGGGGCGTATTACCTGTACTCTTCGTACGCGGTCAACCTGCTGCAGGGGGTTATCGAGAAGGCAAGTGGGCAGGCGTTCGAAGCCTTCATGATCGCGAACGTCTGGGGACCGGCGGGCATGCTCCAGACTGCCTTCGACGTGCCGAGCCGCATTGTCGCTGGCCGTGCCAAGGGGTATGCGCTCGGACAAGGACGCCCCGTAAACAACCCCTATGGAGACTTGACCTATAAATTTGCAAGCGGCGGCATGATCGCGACCGTGGACGACCTGGTGCGATTCGGGGTGGCCCTCAATCACGGACGGCTCCTCAAGCCCGAGACGGTGGCCTTGATGTTCACCCCTCAACTGCCAACCGTCTTGGCCTTCCATGAGGACGGGCCGCCGAGTCGCGAGGCGTTCCAACAGGCGATGTTGTGGCGGATTCGTAAAGACGAAGCCGGTCGAGTGTTTCTCCACCACTGCGGCACGGTGCATGGATTCAATGCCTGCCTCGTGAATTACACCGCGGAAGATTTGGTGATCGCCATTGCGAGCAATGCGCAGGTGCTTGGCTTTGCTCCGGCCCTGAAGGTCGCGGAGTTCTTCCGCGAACGCCCGACACCACCTTGATCAAGGCTCGCATCTTGGCGTCGAGCCAGTAGGAGAGCGATCAGTCGATCTGGCCGCTCACCCTCTGATCGGAGTGTGGCGCGTGATCTACCCCTGGCGCACCGAGATCCGGAACGGGGTCGCCCTGCCGTACCAGGAGAACGGCGAGGTCAGGGTGGAGGTGAAAGGGGATTCGCTGATGGCCACCGTGACCACCACCCGCACCTCGGAGTTCTCGCCGACGCGGCTCGAGGCTCAGCGGTCCGGTGGCACCGACCGCGGGGCCGACTCGCTCCCGTTCTCGATGTCGGCCGCGATCCGCCAGCGACCGCCGCCGTCCTTGCGCAGCGCAAGCACGAACTTCCCCCCAGGACCCACGGTATCCGGGTAGCGATATCCGCCGATGAGATAGCCCACCGTGTCGCTCGTGGCATAGCCGAAGGCAACCAACTGGAGGTCGCCGCCCGGTCGCTGGTGGGACCGCTGAATCGCGGCGGTTCCCCGCTCCGGCAGCCGTCCATTCGGAAGGATGAAGCCGTCGGCGGTGAAGAGCGCCGCGAGACGAGTTCCGTCCCCCGCTTTCCAGGCTGCCTCATAGTCGCGGAGCACCCGGGCCAGGGGCCCCGGAAGCTCAACGGTGGGAAGCGGCCATACCGCTCGGTCTTGGGCCGCAACCGGCCGGGGCGCGAGGCTCGCGACCATCACCAGGGCTATGAGTCGATTCATCGAACCAAGCATCGGCGCTCCGAATAGGGATGGTACAAGTTCTTGGGCTCGACGACCCGGGCCATCAGTCGATGACCCGGTAGCCGACGGCGGAGGGTCCTTTCACGACAGACTCAGCCTCGACCGGGCCCGCATCCGGCCGGGGAATCTGCTTCCACTGACCGTTGTACATCCACAGGTCGTTGTGCCGCGTCGCCCCCCGGTCTCCCCGATGAGAAGATCGGCCCGCCCCCCAAAGAGGAGCGTCGCTCTGATCCGCCGGCCCGCGAACCATCGCCCCGTGAAGTGGATGCCGATATGGGTCATTGGTCCGGGCGATCGAATCAGGTTACGGAGAACGGTCAACTCCCCTCAATACTTCTACGGGATGAGTCTCCCCGCGGTTTCCCTCCGCCGTTGGGTGCCAACCTTTCGACCTCCGACCCCAATGGTGGCTCGCTCACACCAACGGCAGCATCGTTCAAGATCACGGCGGTCCGTCGGGTCCTTTTTCGGGAGACTTGGCAATTCGCCCCGTCCTCCCCATGGGTCACCCGGTTGTTGGAGATGCAATGAGAACAGCGAGTGTGGTCGTCGCGACGGCCCTGTTGGCCGGCCCGCTTGGGTCGCCGGCGCACGGTCAAGCGACCGGTGGCAACGTTTCCGCACCTGCCGCGTCCGCGGTCATCGAAGGGTGCCGGGCCCATGCTCTGACCAAGCGCCAGAGCCACGCGATCGCCGTGGTGGACGCCGGGGGCGGCCTCGTCGCGGCCCTCCGGATGGACGGCAATCGGACCGGCGTGATGGCATTCGCCCTCGAGAAAGCCGTCGCCGTCGCTCACTGGGGATTCCCGACGTCAGGCATGGCAGAGGGTGCCAAGGAAACGCCGGGATTCGCGGCGGCGCCGCACGTGGTCACGGTGGCGGGCGGCATTCCGATCTATGCCGCCGATGGACGGCAGCTCGTTGGCGCCGTAGGGGTCTCCGGCGAGGCTCCCGCCGACGACGTGGCGTGTGCGGAGGCGGGTGTTCGGGCGGCTGGGCTCCGCTCGGACCGCCGAGCCCCTTCGTAAAGGAGCGCGGCCCCGAGCGGCCGAGGAGCGCCGGTGCTGGTGCCGGTCATTTCGCCAAAATCTGAATCAGATTCCCTGCGTTGTCCTTGATGATCAGGTTGGCCGGCTGATCCCCTCGCGCGGGGAACGGCCCCATAGCAATCTCGACCTGTCGCGCCCGGAGCGTTGCCAGGGCCTCGGCGTAGTTTTCCACTACGACCCCGACCTTGAATACCCCGTGGACGAACAAAGCACCCTTCGCGTCTGGGGCGGCCACGCGGAGCGGCCGGGCGTCGTCATGTTGGATCAACTCGACGGTCAGGCCGCCGCCCTGGAGCACGGTGGCCTCTGCGTTGCCCTGCTTCGGCGCCTGCATCACGACCTGAAGACCGAGTTTCTCGGAATACCACCGCGCGCTCGCGGCGATGTCCGCTACCGACAACGCAAAAAACGCCCCGGTCGCCGCGAGGACCCGGGTCGAATCCGGTTGACACGGTCCGGCAACGGCCGGGATCGGCACGACGGCGGCCAAGAGCAAGCACAGACGAATCATCGACGTCTCCAGGGTTTTCGCGCCAACGCGGACCACGGTTCGCTGAAGACCATACGGAGCACGTCGGACGGACGTTCCATCGGATCCACCGTCGGCTTCAGGTCCGCCGTTCCCGCCACACCAGCAAGGCAAGCGCCAGCGGAGCGGCGTAACTGCCGCCCCGCTCGACCAGCTCCCAAATCGGCGCTCCTGCCACGAGAAAGAGCGATTCCGTCGCCAGCTTCCACAGGCCGACGAACACCAACAGGCCCCAAACCGGCCGAATCGCGATCGCCGCGGCCAGCGCCAATTCGAACCACCCAACCAACTGGGTCGTGGCCGCGGGCAGCCCGATCCCGGCGTAGTGGTGCGTCAGCATCGCCTTGCCGGTGACCGCGCCGAGCGCCCCGTGGCCGGCCAGCAACAGAACCGTCGTCCACTGGAGGATCGTCCGGAGTCCCCTCGCGTTCACCGGACCATCCGCCTGCTCCTCCAGCGACCGGAACAGTCCCCGCCACGATCTCGGAACCCCGTGCCAGAGAAGGAACGCAGCCGGGACGCCATAGTTCCCCGCTCGTTCGATAGCCTCGAACACACTCTCGCCGGCCAGCGGCCGAAGCCACGCCGTCCACAGCGCCCAGACGGCCATGTAGATCACCGGCAAGGGCCGCGGGGCAAAGAGCACCGCCATCCCGGCCGTCACGTCGAGGGCCCCGATCCACGGCATCAGGCTCCACGCCCAAGGCTCGGGAATCCCAACAACACCGAAGTATGGAAGCCACGCGGCCTTGGTGATGAACCCAAACGCACCGTGGCCGATGAAGCAGAGGGCCGCGCCGACTCGAAGGATCCACCAGGGAGCCGCCGCAGGTACCGCGAGGGCAATCGGAGACGAGGGAAACGGCGTCAGGGTCGATTCGGTCACAGGGGCTCGCGATAGGGTCGGTTGGAGAATTGCCCCGGATGGCGACTCGCTCAACCACCCACGCCCTGAACGGTCGCCTGGCGTTGTGAGCGGCCTCCGAGGGGTCGTTGGCTCAGCAACTCGACCACCTCTCGGGCCTTGCGCCGGCTGATCGGAAGCCGGGTCCCATCGTTCAATTCCACCTCGCGGCGGCCCGCTCCCCGACGGAGCAACCGAACCTGGGCGAGATTGATGCCGGCCGATCGATGAATTCGAACGAACTGGCTCTCGCCAAGACGCGACAGGATCTGGCCCATCGACTCGCGGAGCACATGCTTCCGCCCGGCGGCGTGGACCACGACATACGCCCCGTCCGCCTCGATCCAGGTCACATCCTGCAGACCGATCACGGCGCCGCCTTGCATTCCTCCGAGCAAGATTCGCTCGGCTCCATCGCCGAGCGAGCGGCGCATCCGGTCCAACGCAAGGGTGAATCGCGCCCGGGTCACCGGCTTCAGCAAGTAGTCGCTCGCGGCCACGTCGAAGGCCCGGGCCGCGTGGTCGGCGTGGGCGGTCACGAATACGACGTGCCTGACCAACGTACGAATGCCGGCGTGGGCTTGAAATCCATCGAGGTGCGGCATCCCGACATCGAGGAATAGCACGTCGGGCCGCAACTGCCGGACGGCATCGCCTACCTCACGAGAATCCCCGCACTCGCCAACGACGTCAAAGTCGGGAGCGGACGACAGCAGTTGCCGGAGCCGTTGGCGGGCCAGCGCTTCGTCATCGACCAACAGCACCCGGTTCGGAACGAGCGTCGTCATACCGCGAGGAGAACCCCGTCCGCCGGATCCGATTCAGCTCGGTCCAGAGCGACCCCGCGAGGCACGGTGATCACGACGACCACGCCGCCCCCGGAACGGGAGCCAAGCGTCATGGTGGCCCGGCGCCCGTAGGCCGTCTCGAGCCGCGCCCGGGTACTCGCCAGACCGACGCCATGCCCCGCGGACAGCGGTGAGCCGGTGGCCAAGTCCGGTCCGTTGTTCTCGACCCGGATTTCCATACCGTCCGCCGTCGCCGTCGCCGTCATCGCGACCTGCAGGGTGCCTTGCGCCGCCTCCAGCCCGTGGATCACCGCGTTCTCCACGACCGGCTGAAGCAGCAACACCGGTACCGTCCATTGGGCAATCGCAGGCGCCACGCCCAACGAGTATGACAGCCGCTCACCGAACCGAAGCTGCTGAAGCGCTAGATACTGCCCGGCCAACGCCAGTTCCTCGGCGATTGGGATCACGTCTCGCCCATCCTCGCGAAGCGAGGCGTGCAACAATTCGCCCAATTGTTCGATCGCCGCGACCGCGGGCCCGGGCTTCCGGTCCGCCACCAACGCGGCGATCCCATTCAGCGTGTTGTACAGAAAGTGCGGTTGCAGCTGAGCGCGGAGGGCGGCCAGCCGGGCCGCGTGAAGCTGGGTTTCGAGCTGCGCCGCTCGGAGCGTGCGCTCCTGCCGCTGGCGCGCTTCCGCCATACCCCAGGCCCACACCAAGATGGCGCCATAGATGAACACCAGCGTCGGCATGGTGTTGAGCCACGACCGGGTGACCCGGGCACCCCAGCTGAACACCATGGGCACGAACGCCGAGCCAAGCCCGATGGCCCAGGCATGGACTTGGGCGTGGACCGCGGACAACCCGAGGAAGGTCCCGCCGTGAAGAACGACCGCTCGCCGGGTCAACGGCGCCGCCGGATATCGCCACGCCAATTGGAGCACGACCGGCAACGCCACGGCGAGGAGCAGCCAGCGTGGCATGGTCGTTAGGATCACCATCGCCCACGGGACCGGATTCCCGTGGACGGTCGACACCAACCGAGCCTCGAACGACCCCGTGGCGCCCAGTGCGAGGCACACGGCCACCAGGACGAGACTCGCCACTCGCGGGGATGAGCCCGTCCCGGCCGCCGGGCGGTTCCCTCGCGCCGCGCGCATGGTCCTAGTGCGCCCGGTTCCAGGCGAAGGTCAGCGAGGCCACCCGGTCGGGCTGGTCGGCCGACAGTTTCAGGGTCAGCGTCGGCTCCCCCGCTTTCGAGCGAACGCTGAAGGAGACCGCATCGTCTCCGGACGATTGCACCGCCAGCAGCGCCAAAGGCCCATGGTCATCGAACAGTTTTCGGTAGCTTGCGATCCGGGCCGCCAGCGGCCGGGTCGGATCGACCATCAACGAGGTCTCGATGAAGACCTGCATCACGGCCGAATCGCCGGTATTGAACGCCCGGAGGTACTCGGCGGCGATCTTCCCAGCCCGGGTGTGCGGCAACACGGCGGTGGCGGCGCCATGCCCGGGGGCCGGCGCAGTGGCCTCCGGTCCGGTAACGCTCGCCGCGCCCAGGGCTTGCCAATCGGGGAGCGAAAAGCGTCCGACCAGCGCGAGAGTGCCGTCGCTGGCGGGCTTCACCACCGCGGCCTCGCCTTCGGCCAGTTCCCCAGGACGGACACCGGGGGCGTAGCGCTCGATGATGAAGTGGTGGGTCACGATCACCCGGTTGGTTCCGTCCTTCGGCATGGCCACCACCAGAGCGCGTTGCTCCGGCGAGGCCGCCAACTGCTGCAGCAGCACGTTGGGTGTCGGATCACCGAAGGCATACTCCGCGGTTTCGCGGGCCCGGTACATCTGACTCGACAGGATCTCGCCGACCGGAATCCCGAAGCGTTTCATCACGACGCCGATCAGTTTCGCGTCGCGGACGCCGTCATCGTTCAGATTGCGCTGGTCCGCCCGCTTGAGGTTCGAGTAGTTCGGCCCTTCATTGACGCTCCGGTCGGTCTTCGTATGCCGGAGCATGATGGTGTAGCCACCGTGGCGGAGCGCCGAAATCAGCGCCTCGCCCCGGAGTTCCGTCGAGTCGGTCGCGGCGGTGGCGATCCGGGCGGCAAGTCCAAGGCCTACGAGCAGAGATAACATTGGGGTTCCATGGTTCGAGTCACGAGAAGGGCACGGGAGCAGACTGCCTCCCGAGCCCCCCGACCACAACCCGGTGGCGATTCAACGGTCGATTCTGGTTGCGAGCGGCCGGCCGGGCCATCACGGTGCCCTCTGGAGGACGACCGGAGTCCCGTCAACCGGGTCGATCGTCAAGCGAACCGTTGACCCCTCGATCTCAAAGAGGAATTGCGTTGTCCCGAGCGCGAACCGGTCATTACCTAACGCCACCAGGTCATCCGTCACCCCGTCGCGCCGGGTATACCGCAACCGGCCACCGACGACCGTTACGGTCCGGCCCTCGTATCCCCCGGCAAACCGGGCCAGCCGGGCCGGGTCGACGACGACGGGCCGGATCTTGGCGTCCGCCGCGGAAACCACTCGGCCGAGCAAACGGGTCCGCCCGGGATCCTTGGTCGTAGCCAAGACCGCCCGAAGAGCGGCCACATGGGCCTCGGCCAGCGCCGACTCGGCCGGCACGGCCAGATCAGGTTGCACGCCAACCTGTTCCCATTCCTTGCCGGTCAGAGGGTCCGAGACGCGGGTAATCGAGAGCCCCATGACGAACCCATTCCCGACCGGAACGAACGTCACCATATGACCGGCGCCCGCGGTCCGGGTTCCGACGATGGTGGCACGCTTCCGATTCTTCAGCACGAAGCTGAACTCCTCGGCGGCCGAGCCGGTGGCCTGGCTGGTCAACACGAAGAGGGGCACCTCCGGGCGCCTCGGTCCGGGCACCGAGGCCAGGCTGTGGCGGACGACGGGCTCGGCCGAGGCTCGGCCCCGGACTTGAATGGTCGGCACCGGCTCGGCGCCCAAGAAATGGCTGAAGATGAAATGGCTCATCTCGCCGCTGCCGCCGCCGTTCCGGCGGACGTCGATGATGAGCGCGTCCGTCCGGGAGAGAAACCGGAGCGCATCGACGACCGCGTCCTGATAGTTCCCGCCCAGGAAGCCGGTGATTTCGAGGTATCCGATGTTGCCGTCGAGAATCTCGGCCTTCCCCATCCCGAAGTTCAAGAACCGGGGATCCGAGGGCAGCCCGGTCGTTCCGCCCGGTGATGGGTTCGGGAGGTAACGAAGGCTCAGGTGAAGGTCCCCGTTCAGGGACCGGAGATCGCGGGTCACCAACTCGGCAAACTGAGCGGGGTTGTCCGCCTTGGTGTACGCGCCGGCTTCCCGTTGCGCTTGGAGCACTCTCCCGATCAATCGAGCCGTGTCGGCCTCAACATACGTGCGCTCCAGGCGAGCGACCGCGGAGTCGATGACGGCGGCGCGAACCACGGCGGTGAGCCGGGGAGCCGCCGGGGCCGGCGACTGGGCCGAGGCGAGCGATAGGGCCGGCATCAGAACCAGGAGTGCGGCTGGCCGGATGGCTGTCGAGAACTGCATCGGTGGTCTCTCCGTTAGGTGTCGCCAGGATGCATGAACGGACGATTCGGTCGCCCGTCATGCCTGGGGCCGAGAGTCGGCTCTCCCGAAACTGACCGCGGCCTCGGAATCGAACGCCGAGCGGCCCGCGTACCGCAGCAAACCGCCGAGCACGAGGATTTCGATCAACCCGGTGAGGAGCGACGCCTCGAAGCCGTAGCCCCCGCCTGCGAGCCAGGCGGGGCCCGTGAGCGTGGTGGTCGCGAAGGCCCCCCGGTGCAAGACGCCACTGTCCCGCGTGCCGAACCCGATGGCAGCGGTCAGGTTCCAGCCGGCGTGATAGCCGGAGGCCAGCCAGAGCGATCCGCTTCGGATCACCAGGAGACCCAGCAGCCAGCCGTTGACCGCCGTGATGGCCAGGCCGAGGGGATTGGCTCCCGGATTGCCGGCATGGAGGAGACCAAACAGGAGACCGGATATCGCCGCAGCCGTGGGCGGAGACGTTAGGCGACCCAGGCACTGGAGAAAGTACCCGCGAAGGGCGATCTCTTCCCAGGCGGACACCAAGGTGACCGCCACGACCATCGGGATCGTCTCGGCCAGCAGATCGGGGCGGGCGACGACGACGGTGCCGTGGCCGAGCCACACCAGCAAGCCCAGCGCGACGGCGGGGGTGAGGCCACCGGCCAGGAGGCCCAAGCCGATACTCGACGTCCGCCCCTGCCGGCCCAGACCGATCGACGCCAGACCCCGCCCCTCGATCCGGCGAAGCGGAAGCCAACTGGCGAAGATTACCAACGTGACCAAGACGATCCCGGTCGCTAGTTGGGGCAGCGGCTGGATCAGGCCATGGCGCGACTGAGGCGGCAAACCCAGCACCTGCCATCCGATCCCGATGCCGGCGGCTCCGGCCAGAGTCAGGCCGACGAAACTCGCCAGGCCGAGGGCGGCCGTCCGGCGCGGCGACCGAGCCGTCATCGTTTGGTCGAGTCGGGCGCCGGCACGAAGTGTTCGAGCGGAATGACCAGCGCCGCGAGGGCCTGGCCCGGATTCTCGACCAGCATCACGCCGCCCCCGCCGCCGATCACCTCCGCCGTCACGAACGGATGATAGATCATCAGGTGCGCCTGCCACGCCCCGACCGGTGTCCCGGTCTCAGTAATGAGATTCTGCGCCGCCGACATCATGTAAGTCATCGCCGGCCGGCTCGGGAGCCGAAAGGTGCCCGCGAGAATCCCGCGCGCAATCTCGGTCTCGACCTCGGCCTCCGAGCGGCCGGCCACATATCGTTCCACCCGCCGGATCTGAATCGGCAGAATGGTCGCGGACCCCTCCGGATCGAAACAGTGCGGCTCGAGGCTCCCGCTCCACGGCCGGCCCACGTAACAGTTGACCCGGGTCGTGCCGGAGTCGGCGATCACGTAGGTCGAGCCGGTGAACACCCACACCCGGCTGCCGGCCGACACACTGGGAGGGGCCGCGCTCCGGGCCAGCGCGATCTCGGCGGCGCGGGAGAGGAGGGGCCGCGGACCGTTCCGGTTCGGCCCGCCTTGGGCGAGAACCGGCGACGCAGCGATGAAACCGAGGAGGAAGACGTGGCGCGAGCAATGAGGCATGGGATTCACCAAAGCGGAGAAGAGGGACCTAACGATCCGGACGCGCGCCGCCCAAGCGGGCGGCCACGCGATCGAGCAGCGAGGGCAACGAGTCACCGGGAAGCCATCGGCCGCCGGCCACGACCCCGGCAATTCGCTCGGTGGCTGTGATGGAGACCAACGGATCGGCGTCGAGCAGCACCAAGTCGGCGCGTTTTCCAACCGTGACGGTACCCCGGTCAGCGGCCGCGCCGATCCACTCGGCCGGTGTCACGGTCGCGGCGGCGAGGGCCTGATACGGCGTGAGGCCGGCCGCGACCAGACTGGCGAGCTCTCGGTGGAGCGTCCAACCATTCCCCAAGAACCACTCCGGGGCGTCGGAACCCGCCATGATCCTGGCGCCCGCGCGGGCCAACGCCGCGGTCACCCGATTGCGAACCTCGACGTACCGCCGCCGCCGCGACGCGTCCGGCGGGTGCTTCCAGAACGCGGCCCGGGGACCGGCCATTTCGGTCTTGAGATACTCCGGAAAGAATCTGAAATCGGGCCGGGCGGCGATTTCGGCGTCGGTCTGGCCATCGCCGAATGCGGTGCGCAGAAAGGTGAGGGTCGGGGTCACGAAGAGGCCCCGGGTCGCCGCCGAGCGGGCCACCGAATCGATCCGCGAAAGGTCGAGTTGGTCGAGGGTTTCCCACGCCCGGGCCTGCCAGACGCCCACCCCGGACACCGAGCGGCGCTCCCGATCCGAATCAGGGAAGAGCGCCTCGGGAAACCCATCCAAATGCTCAATTTGCTGCCCGGTTTCGAGGGCCCGGGCCAAACCCACCTCGGGATCGACGTGGCCGACCACCCGCAGGCCGACCTCGGCGGCGGTGGCGACGATCGCCTCGTAGGCCGCCCGGCTGATGAAGAACGTCACCTTGATGAAGTCGTAGCCGTCGGCCTTGGCCCGGCGAACCGCCGCAACCGCCTCGGCGGGAGTGGCCACGGCATACCCGTTGAAAGGGTCCCCAAAAGCCTTGCCGGCCAACTGCGGGCTCCCGATCACCAAATCGGGGCCTTGGATCCGACCCGCCCGAAGTTCGCGCCGGAGAACCAGGTGCTCCGGGGTACCGATCATCAACCGGACCGTCGTCACCCCGTTGGCGAGGAACAGGACCAGTTCATCCGGCGCCAGACTGTCCGGAAGGCGGCCGTCGCTCTGCAAGTGGGCGTGCATGTCGAACAGCCCGGGGATCAGGAAACGACCTTGGCCTGGCACGACGGTGGCGCCGGTCGGAATCGCCACCTCGCCGGTCGGCCCGAGCGCGCTGATTCGGCCGCGGTCGACGACCACGGTCTGGTGCGGGAGGCGCCCGTCGCGGTCCATCGGAATGACGGTCACGTCGACGAACGCCACCGGTGGGATGATGGTCGGCGGCTGGATGAGCACCGCGAGCAAACGAAGGGCGAGCGAGGACACCACGATGCATGGTCCGAAGCAGGTCAGTCAGGCAATTGAGCGCCCCACCCGCCCCCGGGCTTGAACGATCCTGCCTTTGAGGCCAACAGCCGGAACCTTCCCCGACACCGCTCCGTAGGGTCCGATGGGTCCCCCAAACGGAGTTGGACGCTTGAAACGGTTTCTTGTCCTGACCGCCATCGCACTGGGTGCCGGAGTCGGCGGAGCGGCGGCGCAGTCCGACGCGGAACGAGCGGTGCTTGGCCCGGTCGAATCGATGTTCAAGGCCATGCGAACCCGGGACACGGCGCTCCTTCGCTCGGTGTTCGAGCCAGGCGCCCGATTGGTCGGAATCCGAACCCGGGCCGACGGGTCCAACGTGGTCCAGACGATCTCGGTGGATCAATGGGTCGGGATCGTGGCCAAGGACCCCCGCCCCGACTGGACCGAACGAGCCTTCAACCCCGTCGTCAAGATCGAGGGCACCCTGGCCCAAGTCTGGGCCGAGTACGATTTCCACTTCGGCACCACCCAGAGCCACTGCGGGATCGACGCGGTCCAGCTCCTTCGGCTGAACGACCGGTGGTTGATCGTGTCGATCGCCGATACCTACCAGAAGACCGGCTGCCCGACGCGGCCCCAACCCGGCAACTAACGGCGAGACTCATGATAGCAGTGGACAACAAGAACGCGGTGTCGGTCGACCGGGTCACCACGTTAGGTGGGGCCGACTTGGTCGAGGCCCGATTCGTGACGATGGCCACCCCGCGGCATTCCCACCCGGACGTTGAAATCGGCGTGGTCGTCGCCGGCCAGCGTCTCGTCCGGTGCCGAGGCCGGGCCTATCGGGCCCCGACCGGCGCCGTCGTCATCTTCAACCCGGGCGAGATCCACGCGGGCGCGCCACTCGATGCCGCCGGGTCGAGCTACCGGGCCTTTTTGATCTCCGCCGCCACCTTGGCAACCACCTGCGACTGGTGGGCCGAGCCGGGCGACAGGGCTTTACCCTGGTTCGAGAATCCGGTCGTCATCGATCCGGTTCTGGCCGAGGAACTCGTGGATGCCCACATCTCGATCGCGACCCACGGGGCGGACCTTCGGACCGACATCCAACTCGCGGAGGCCCTGGCAGGGCTGGTTCGGCGGCACCGGCGGCCGGCCCCGGCTCAGGAGCCGGCCGACCACACCCGACAAGCGGTGCTTCGAGTGCAGAGCTACTTGGATGACAACTATCGGGCCAAAGTCCGGCTCGGCGCGCTGGCGGAAATCGCGGGGTTGAGCGTCTTTCACCTGATCCGGGTGTTCCGGGCGGCGACCGGGCTTCCGCCCTATGCGTATCTGGAGCAGGTCCGGATCCACCGGGCCGCCGCGCTGCTCCGGGAGGGCCATCCCGTGTCGCGGGTGGCCGCCCTGACCGGGTTTGCCGATCAGAGTCACCTGACCCGCTTCTTCAAACGGTTGATCGGGGTTCCGCCAGGCCGGTATCAGCGGAGCGCGATGATGGCGCCGTCCGGCGACCGGATCCTCGTCTAACATCGAGGTCGAGAGGCGAGTTGAGACTACCAATCCGCTCGAGTCTACTCCGCACGGCCACCGGCGTTGTGCTGGTGCTTGCCGCGCCCACCTCGGCATTCGCCCAGGACTCAATTGGCACGCCCATCACCATCGGCCAGTCGTTTCGGATTGCCTCCAAAGCACTCGGCGAAACCCGGGTCTTCGACGTATCACTGCCCGCGGACTACCCTTCGAGCACCGAACGATATCCGCTCCTGATCGTGTTGGACGGTGAGTCCCTGCATGAAACCGCGGCAGCACTCACCAGTTTCTACGCCTCGACGGCGATCCTCCCCCCAACAATCGTTGTTGGGGTCCGCAACACCCATCGTTCGCGCGATTTGACTCCGCCCGCGGCAGCCGGATTCACGGCGCCGTCAGAGATGGGGGGGTCGGGAGGTGCCGGCCAATTTCTCGCGTTTCTGGCCGATGAGTTGATCCCTCACCTAGAACGGAAGTACCGGACTGCACCGTTTCGGGTCCTGATCGGCCACTCACTTGGCGGGCTGTTCGCCCTTAGTGCCCTTGGCCAGCGTCCCGGCGTATTCAACGGGTACGTGGTCATGGAGCCGGCAACCTGGTGGAACGAGGGAAAGGAAATCCGTGCCGCCCGCGCCGCTCTGGCGGCCGCCGGGGCGAGTCGGACCCGGCTCGTGTTCGTCAACACCCCAGACCCGGGGTTCGACACAACCCAATGGGGTGGGGCGGCGCCGATGGTGCGCTTCCGGTCAACCAACAAAGGCGAGACCCACGCAAGCATGCCTCCGACGGCACTGCGGCTCGCACTAGGTACGATGTTCGAGGATTTCCGGCCGACGGCTTGGCGACCCGGCACCCGCCCGATCGCCATGCTCGATCGGTATGACTCGCTCGCGGCGCGAATCGGCTACCCGGTATCGATTCCCGAGCTCGCGTTTGCACAGTCGATTCGAATGTCCATCCATGCGCGGTTTTTCGCGGACGCTGAACGCTCGCTTCACCAAATGGAACGGGCGTTTGGAAATTCGTCCGACGTCAAGGATCTTCGAGCCCAGCTCGCTGAGGAGCGTGCGGCACCTGCCCCGGCGAACCTGATTCCACTCAACATACCAGCCGTGCGGCCGTCGGCGAGGACAGCCGATCGATTTCTC
>JANMHX010000077.1:0-9019 GCA_031375485.1 Gemmatimonadota bacterium
GCCGAGCAATCCACCGACCAGGGTTCCGTTGATCCGGATAAACTGGAGATCCCTCCCAATCGCCAGTTCGATCCGCTGCGAGGTGACCAGCGGATCCCACTTGGCTACCGTCGTTGCGATCAGGTCGGCCACCGCGCCCCGGTATTGCTCCACCACCACCAACGCCTGTTCCAGGATGAAGTCGTCGACCTTGGCGAGGAGTTCCGGATTGCCCGCCATCGACCGGCCGAACGCCGTGATGCCCTGTTCGATGGCGCCCGGGTTGCCGGCCTCGGCGTCGTCGTGGTCGGTCTTGGCCGCGGCCCGGAGCGCCTCGTGGCGGAGGTAGTCGTAGATCGAGGTGGTGAACTCTTCCATGACCGGGTCGGCGAGCCACTGCTCCTTGAGTGCCTCCGCCTTGGCAATGGCTTCGGGCGAGTTCTGGAGCCGGTCGACGAACTTCTCGAACGCCTGGTCGAACTTCGCCCGGAGCGGGTGGCTGAGATCGGCCCCCACGGCCCGGAGCATTTCCTCGATGGTCGTGAGAATCTTCCGGTAGATCTTGTCGTCCACCATGCCGGGGATCCACCACGGGCTCTGGGTCTTGACCCGGTCCCGAATGGTGTCGCGGTTCTGGTCGACGGCCGTGGCCGCGATCTTGACCGCCTCGCTCAACAGCTCCTGGTGCTTGTTGCCGGCCCGGACGAGCTTCAGCGCCTGCCCGAGCACCGGGGCCACCTGGGTGGTCCGGATTCGCGCCACGATCCCGGCATGCACCAGTCCCTTGAGCTGGGCCTCGGGCAGGGCGTCCACTGTCTTGGCAAAGCCCGCCGCCACTTGTTTGGCGATCTGCCGGGCGTTGGCGGGTTCGCAGAGCCACTCCGCCAGCCGTACCGAGACACCCCAGGACCTGATCCGGTCGGCCAGGACCTCGCGAGACAAGAAGTGGTTCTGGACGAAATTGCCTAACGTCCGGCCCAAGCGGTCCTTCCGCACCATGATGATGGCGGTGTGGGGAATCGGAATCCCGAGGGGGTGGCGGAACAAGGCGGTGACGGCAAACCAATCCGCCAGGCCGCCGATCAGGGCCGCTTCGGCCGTGGCCCGGACATAGCCGACCCAGCTACCAAGGTCGTGAAAGTACCCAGCCGTCAGGAACACCGCCGCGGCGACCACCAGGAGCGCCGAGGCTCGGCGCTTCATCTGGGCGAGTTGGCGCTTCCGGGTGGCGTCGTCGAGGACCGGCGGGGCCGGCGGCGGGGCTGCGGTCACCGTCACGCCGGCTGACCAGGCTCGGGGAGTCGGCTCATCAGATACCCGACCCCGACGGTGAGCACGGTCCCGAGCGGGACATACCACGGCCACGCGAGCCGGCCGACCGGCGCCAGCCATTCCAGTGCGAACGCCGCGGCAATGGGCTTGGCAAAAACGACGACCAGCATGACGACCACCGTGAAGACGAGGGCGGTGATGACGTCCCGGGCTTTCGCCCGGGCGTTCACACTGGCGAGGACGTAGGTACCCAACAAGGCCCCGTAGGTGATCGACGCGATCGAGAGCGCCAGCACCACGACCGGTGAATCATTCTGGCTCGTGAAGCGGTGAAAGAACAGCGCCCCGAGCATCAGGATCACGCCCCAGGCCGCCGAGAAGAGCTTCCCGATCTTGAAGAGGTGAGCCGGGTCCCGCCGGCCGGTCCAGCCGGCATAGAGATCGTGCGTGGCCGAAGAAGCCATCGAGTTGATGGCGGAACTGTGGGTCCCCATGGCGGCCGCGAGGATGCCGGCAATGACGATTCCGCCGAGTCCGGGCGGAAGATGGGTCAGCACGAACATCGGAAAGAGCTGGTCCGCCGGCCGGTCGGCCGGGGCCAGGTTGGCCGCCCAGAGCGCGCTCCCGATCAACAGGAAGAGCGTGAATTGCAGGATGACCACGACGCCGGAACCGATCAGCGCCGTGCGGGCCGCCGCCAACGATCGAGAGGCGAGGAGACGCTGGACGATCAAATGGTCGGTCCCGTGGGAGGCCGCCGACAACAGCGCCCCGCCCAACAATCCTCCAAGCAGGGTGTAGGTGGAGGTGAAGTTGAAAGACAAATCGAACACCTGGAGCTTGCCCGCCGCCGCCGCCGCGGACAGGGCCGCCGCCGGGCCGCCCGCCAAGCCCCACGCCACCCAGAGCGCGCCGATTCCGCCCGCCACGTACACGGTCAACTGAAGCACGTCGGTCCAGACCACCGCTTTGAACCCGCCGAACCAGGTGTAAATCATGGTGATGATGCCGATGGCCAACACGGCTGTTGGGACACTCCAACCCGTGACCAACGCCATCGGGATAGCGCTCGCGAACACCCGGACCGCGTCGCCGAGCGCCCGGGTCACCAGGAACACCAACGAGGTGATCCGGCGAGTCCGAACCCCAAAACGGTTCTCGATTCGTTGGTAGGCCGTCTCTTGCTCCCCGCGGAAGTAGCCGGGCAGCAACCACGACGCCACCAGGATCCGGCCGAGCAGATACCCGAATGTCAGCTGGAGGAACGCGAGATTCCCCCGGGCTCCGACGCCAGGGATCGAAATCACGGTCAGCGCCGAGGTTTCGGTCGCGACGATGGAAAGCAGAATGGCCCACGCGGGAAGATCGCGGGCCCCGAGGAAGTAGTCGCTGGCGGATGACTGCGATCGGGCGGCCCACAACCCGATCGCAATCGACCCGGTCAGATAGACGACGACAACGATCAGATCAATCGAAGACACGCCCCGAACTTAATCGCGCCGAGTGCCGAGTGCCGAGCGCCGAGCCCCTAGCTTTCCCTCAACTCGCCTTCCCACCGGGCCATGACGGCCGAGGCAAGGCAGTTCCCGATCAAATTGACCGAGGTCCGGGCCATGTCCATGAACGCGTCGACGCCAAGAATGACCGCAATCCCCTCGAGGGGAAGGCCGAACTGGGTCAGTGTGCCGGAGAGAATCACCAACGAGGCCCTCGGCACCGCCGCCACGCCTTTGCTGGTGAGCATCAGGGTCAGCATCATCAGCAACTGGGTCGTGAACGGCAGGTCGATGCCCGCGGCCTGCGCCACGAAGATCGAGGCCACGGCCAAATAGAGGGTCGAGCCGTCGAGATTGAACGAGTAGCCGGTCGGCAACACGAAGGAGACGATCCGCCGCGGGACCCCGTACTTCTCCATGTTCTCGAGGGCGAGCGGGAGGGCGGCCTCCGACGAGGCGGTCGTAAACGCCAGGAGCCAGGGTTCCTTGGTCCAGTGCCAGAACTTCCGCAAGTTGATCTTGGCGATCAGGGCGACCGGCACCAAGGCCACCAGGACGAACACGATCAATGCCAGGTAGAGCGTCAACACCAGCTTGCCCAAGTTGAACAAGACGCCGAGTCCGTTCTTCCCGATGGTCACTCCGAGCGCGGCCGCGATCCCGATCGGGGCGTACTTCATGACGAGGCCGGTGAATTTGAACATGACCTGCGCCAAGCTTTCACACACCTCGAGCATGACCTCTTTGGGCCGGCCTTTGACCTGGGTCAGTGCCATGGCGAACAGGGCCGAGAAGAACACGATCTGGAGAGTCTCGTTCTTGGCCATGGCCTCGACGATACTGGCCGGAACCGTGTGTTCCAGGACCCCAGCCAAGGTGGTCTGCGAACTGGCGAACTGTTGGCCTTCGGCCGCCGAGGCGGTGAGGGCGACGCCGACACCAGGCTTCCCGATGTGGGCGGCGGCCAGCCCAACGAACAGGGCCACCGTCGTGACCACTTCGAAATAGAGAATCGATCGAAAGGCGAGTCGCCCCACCTGTTTCAGGTCGTCACCATGCCCCGCAATGCCGACGACCAGGCTGCTGAAGATCAGCGGCGCCACGATCGACTTGATCATCCGGATGAAGATCGTCGAGAAGGGCTTGAGACCCTCGGCAACGTCGGTCTCGAGCCAAACGTTGTGGTCGAGGTATCCGACGAGCGCACCCACCAGGGTGCCGATCAAGATCCAATGGGTCAGGGTTAGTCGGCGCATGGCCAATAATGGACTTCGATCTGCTCCAGCGGAAGAGGCGCGAGTGTATTTTCCTGGGGCCATGACAATTACGCTCACCGCTGACAAGCTCGCCGCCGCGTTGGACTTGACCCGGCTCTTCGTTCCCGGAACCCGGGTCTGCCTCACCACCCACGTCAATCCCGACGGCGACGGGCTCGGCAGTGAAGTGGGCCTGGTCCATCTCCTCCGCGCCATCGGGGTGAAGGCCACGATCGCCAATCCAACCCCGACACCCCCGCGGTTCCAATTCCTGTTCGAGGACCTGCCGGGCGTCGACAAGACCCCGGAGGCCGTCAAGGAACTCCGGAAGGCCGATGCCATCATCGTCCTCGACATCAGTGACCTGAGCCGGCTCGGGATGTTGGCGGAAACAGTGCGGGGCCGCGGGGTCCCGGTCGGATGCGTCGATCACCACGTCGGTTCGGGCACCCTCCCACCCGGACCGCTGTACGTCGATCAGTCGGCGGCGGCCACGGCGGAGTTGATCGTCGAGATCGCCATGGCCAACGAATGGCCCCTCACCCAAGCGGCCGCGCGGGCCCTCTACGTCGGCATTCTCACCGACACCGGCGGGTTCCGGTTCTCGAACACCCGCCCGCGGACCCTTCGCATCGCGGCCGAACTCCTCGACCGTGGGATCGACCCGGAAGCGATCTATCTCGATGTGTACGCCGGCGCACCCGAGGGCCGGGTCCGGTTGTTGGCGGAGGCGCTCCAGACCTTGGTGGTCGAAAGCGACGTGGGGCTCGCGTGGATCACCGTCCCGCCCGGGTCGGTCGAGCGGCACGGGGTGACCAGCGATGATCTCGACGGCGTAGTGGAACATGCCCGGTCGATTTCCGGGATCAAAATGGCCTTGCTGTTCCGGGAGATCGCCCAAGGCCGGGTCAAGGTTTCGCTCCGGTCGGTAGGGGATGTCGACGTGGCCCGATTCGCCAAGCCCTTCGGCGGGGGCGGTCACGTCAAAGCGGCGGGGCTCTCCCTCGAAGGCCCGATGGCCGAGGTCCAGTCGACGATCCTCGAGGCCGCCCGAACCTACCTGTCGCCGGCGACCTGATGGGGAGCGGGTCCGCTCGCCAACTAGATCGGCTTCGTTTCAGATATTGACGTTTCGCTACGGCCGCAGTACTATTGTGGCCGAGGTATAACGGAGCGTCCCATCATGGTTATCAAGCGCGAATTGATTCGCGGAGCCGGCCCAGTCGCCGTCCTCCAACTCCTCAAACGGCGCGAGATGTACGGCTACGAACTCGCCGAACTCCTCACCCAGCGCTCCGACGGCGTCCTCGCCCTCGGTCAATCGACCCTCTACCCGCTGCTCTATGGCCTCGAATCCAAGGGCCTCGTGGACAGCCGCTGGGTCGAACTCCCCTCGGGCCGGAAACGGCGCTACTACCGGATCACCGATCCCGGTCTGGCCATGCTCGAGACCCAGCGGGCCCAGTGGCAGGAGCTCTTCCAAGCCATGGTGGGGCTCGGACTGGTGACGCCATGAGGCTCGGCACTCGGGGCTCGGCGCCCGGCACTCGGCGGTTTCGGGGGCGGATGGAGCGGTTGGAAGTGGAGCGGTTGGGGCGGGCGGCGGGGTTGCCGGAGATCCTGGCGGAGCGGGTGGCTCGGGTGGTGGTGGAGAGCGGGTTGCCGGATGACCGGCGCGAGGAGGTGTTCGGGGAGTTGGTGTCCCATTTTGCCGATGGCTTGGCCGCCGGGAAGACGCCGGAGCAGTTGCTGGCGGCGTTTGGGGATGGGTCGGCGGCGGCGGCTCTCATCAAGGAAGCCAAACAGGTGGTGACGCCGGAGTCGGCCGGGGGGGCCGAGCGCCGGGCGGGGTGGTTCGAGCGGCTGGGTCGGGATACCCGTTACGCGATTCGGCGGTTGTCGGCGCGGCCGGCCTTTACGGCCATCGCGGTGCTGTCCTTGGCGCTTGGCATTGGCGCCAACAGCGCCGTGTTTACCCTGGTCAACGACGTCATCCTTCGAAAGTCGACGCTTGCCCACCCGGAGGAACTGGTCGACCTCTATCGGTCGAGTTCCTCATTTTCGTACAACGTGTTTTCCGAGCCGGATGTCGCCGATCTCCGCCGGAATACCACCGCCTTCGCGGGGATTGCCAGCGCGAAGATGTCGATGGTGCCGTTCGAAGTGGGCGGGCGGATTGAGAAGCTGACGACCGAAATGGTGTCGAGCGACTACTTCACCGTGCTCGGCTTGAAGCCGCTCCGGGGGCGGTTGTTCGATCAGACCGATGCGCCGGCCCCCGGTCAGGGAGCGGTGGTCGTCTTGAGCGAGCGGTTCTGGCGTCGGCTGGCGGGGGCCGATCCGGCCATCATCGGGAAATCGCTCCGGCTGAACGGCGCGAGCTACGTGGTGACGGGGATTCTGCCTGCGGACTATGCCGGGCGGTTGCGGGCGGTGCCAACCGACCTCTATGTCCCCGTGATGATGATCGACCAGATCGAGCCGGCCGCCGAAAGCCAATTGACCGATCGGGGCACCAGCGGCACGTTCGTCACCGCCCGCTTGAAGCCCGGCGTTTCCATGGAGCAGGCCCACGTCGAACTCGACCGGGTTGCGGCCGGGCTCAAAGCGCAGCGGCTCACGGGGTGGCAAGAGGATGCCACGATGACCGTGCTCCCGAAAGCCGACGCCATCATCTATCCGCCGATCGATCAGATCCTGGTGCCGGTGGCCGCCATGCTGATGGTGGTGGTGGGTTTGGTCCTGGTGATTGCCTGCGCCAACCTGGCCGGCTTCCTCCTGGCCCGGGCCGTCGACCGCCGGAAGGAAATCGCGGTTCGCCTCGCGCTCGGCGCGACCCGGGGCCAGTTGGTGAGTCAGTTGTTGGTGGAGACGATTTTGTTGGCGTTGGTCGGCGGGATCGCCGGCGCGGTGCTGGGCCGGGCCGCGCTCCGGGTGGTCTTGGCGACTGACATCCCGCTTCCCGTGACGGTCGATTTGGCGTTGACGGTCGACTGGCGGGTGCTGGGCTTTTCGATCCTGGTGTCGGTGGTGGCGGGCGTGTTCTTTGGCCTGGTGCCGGCATTGCAGGCGACCCGGCTCGACTTGGCGTCGGTCATTCGGGCCGAGAACACCGGTGGCGGCCGAGCGAAACTGGCGCTTCGGAACGTCTTGGTGGGCGGTCAGGTGGCGGTGTCGATGGTCCTGTTGGTCATTGCCGGACTTTTTGCTCGAAGTCTCGATGTCGCCCGGAAGATCGATGCCGGGTTTGGAGCGCGGCCGGCCGCGATGGTTTGGATGGGCCTTCCGGTCAACGCCGGGGCCGGCGCCGCGCTGGCCGGCCGTGACCGGGTGGTCCGGAACGTGGCGGCGATGCCGGGGGTCGTGGCGGTGGGACTCACCTCGAACATCCATCTCAACACGTTAGGCGTTCAAGGCACCGAGGTGACGGTGCCGGGCATCGAACCGCCCCCCGGCCGGACCACCCATGATGTCGACCGCGCCGCAATCGACACCGGGTTCATTGCCGCCTCGGGCCTCCGGCTCACGGCCGGAAGGAACTTCACCCTCGCCGATTCCGATACCGGGTGGCGGACGGCCATCGTCAACGAGGCCTTCGGGGCCAAGTTCTTCCCCGGGCGCGATCCCCTCGGCCAGCGGTTTCGGTCCGGCACCCGCGAAATCGAGATCGTCGGCGTCGTGAACACGGCCAAGATTCGGAGCCTGGGCGAAGTGCCGCGGCCCTTCATCTATGTCCCGATTGCCCCCCCGGAGGGCCCGCTGTTTCTCCTGGCCCGAACCTCCGGCAATGCCGAGCAACTAGCGGCGGCCATCGTTCGGACCATGGCGCAGGTGGCGCCGGAGACCTTCGTCATGCAAAGCGGCACCCTCGCCGCCCACATCTCGGCGATGTCGTATCCGCTTCGAATGGGGGCCGCCGCGCTGCTGGCTTTTGCGCTCGTGGCGCTCTTGATGGCGTGTATCGGACTCTATGGCGCGGTGAGCTATGCGGTGTCGCAGCGGAGCCGCGAGGTTGGGATCCGGCTGTCCCTCGGTGCCGGCAGCGGTGCGGTCATCCGACTGCTGCTGACCGGCGGTCTCCGGTTGGTAGCCGGCGGGGCCGTCGTCGGGATGGTGCTGGCGCTGATTGCCGGCAAGTTGCTCGAGGGTTTGTTGTTCGGCATCAAAGCGTTTGATCCCGTCACCCTCGTTACGGTGCCGGTCCTGCTCCTCTGCGTGGCCGCGCTGGCGGCCTATTTACCGGCCCGCCGCGCCGGCCGGATCGATCCGATCACGGCGCTGAAGGCAGAATAACTCGGCGCTCGGCACTCGGCGCTCGGCGCTCGGCGAGGGGGTGGAACTGGTCCCATTCGAGGATCTCCAGGCCGCGGCCTTCGGTGAGGAGGTTGTTGGCCATGGCGAGGCCGAGGGTTTCGACCGGGATGCCGCGGTACTTGCGGAGGGTGCCGAGCAGCAGCGCCGACACTCCGGGCCGGAGGCCCTGCCAGACGTCGTACCGGTTGGTGGGCGTCAGAATCACCGACGGTTGGAAGATGCTCAGGCGCTCGAAGCCGAGGGCCACCAATGCCTCCCGCAGTTCCCCCTTGGATCGGAGATAAAACGACGCGGACCTGGGATCCGCGCCCACGGAACCGAGCAGTTCGAAGTGGCGAACACCGGCGTCCTTGCAAGCCGTGGCGAACGCAACCGCCGCGTCCCGGTCCACGGCCAGAAACTCGCCCCTCTCAACTTTGGACGGTTGGCCGACCCCCACGGTACAGACCGCCTGCTCATGACCACCGAGCAGGTGCCGATAGCTGGCCGGGTTCAGCACATCGACCGTTGCCTGCCTCACCGCCGGACCCTCTACCCCCTCAACCGCCCGCCTGCCGAGCAAGGTAAGGCGCTCAAGCCCGGCCCCCGCCGTGAGCGCCCGTACCACCTGCCCGCCCACCGCCCCCGTCCCCCCAACCATCACCACCGACACCCTCCCCATCATCCCCCCTCCAGTTCTCAATGCCGAGCGCCGAGTGCCGA
>JANMHX010000064.1:0-4089 GCA_031375485.1 Gemmatimonadota bacterium
AACCGCCAGGGCCGCCCCGAATTCCGTCGTGAGCCAGAGGGTCGAACCGGTGTCCACGGTGACTCGGTCGAGGAAGCTCTGGATGAACAGATTGTGCGACGCATGGAACAGCGCCGCCGGCCAGAAACTGCCCGACCGGAGTCGCATCCAGGCGAGCGGAAACGAGAGCCCGATCACCATCACGGTGAAGCAGACGAGGGCCCACCAGGTGGCGGTGCCGGCGTTGTAGTTGGCCCCGATGATGAGCGGGTAATGCCAGGCCGACCAGATCGCCCCGCTGATGATTGCCGTCTTGGCCAGCGAAAACCGTTCTGCCAACGCCGGAACCAGAAAGCCCCGCCAGCCCAGCTCCTCACCCGTCGCCGCGAGCACGCTCTGGGCCGTGCCCAGGACCACGAACGTCGCGACCGGCGTCGTGAACCGGCTCAGGTCAACCCCGCCGAGTCCGGCGCCCCACACGACGCCATACGCCACCATCGCGTAGGCCACCGGAAGGAAGTAGCCGAGCGCCAGCCACCGGGCCTCCCTGCTTGGCGAGCCGCGGTTACTGAGCGGTTTCTGAAGGCTCGGCCCCTCTTGGACGGCTGGCAGCTCGCCTCAGCCGCCGTTCATGGTCCTGGACGCTCGCAGCAGCCCGTATTCCCTTCGAGGGGCTCCCCGGTCCCTGGTCTCGGATTTGATACGAATTGCGTCGTTTCGGTTATGGGCCGATCCACGCCCGTAGCTACTGTGGGGCATGAGGCAAACCCCCCCGACTCGACGACCCCCGCCTGGCCCTGGTGCCTTGGGCGGAGGTGCGTCATTGACTTATGTAAGCCATTGGCGCACTTTCTGATGGTCATCGTCGAGACACCCGCCTTCACGAGGCTCGTGACCGCCACGCTGGATGACACGAGTTATGCCTGCCTTCAAGGGCTACTCAGGGCCCGGCCCGACGCAGGAACCCTCGTCGTTGGGGCTAGGGGCCTCCGAAAACTGCGGTGGGCGGTTGCGGGTCGTGGCAAGAGCGGTGGGGTTCGGGTGATCTACTATTGGGCGGTAGCGCGTGACGTGCTCCTGAGGTACCGTGCGTAAAGTTCTCTTCGACGAACTGATGGAAAGCGTGAAACAGGGCGGGGCGATTCTCCGGGGCGACATGGCTCCGGGGCGCGTGCTCCTTCCGAGCGGCGATGTTGACGCCGCGGCGCTTCGACGACGGTTTGGCCTTTCGCAGGCCAAGTTCGCCGAATTCCTCGGGGTCAATATCGGAACTCTGCGAAACTGGGAGCAGGGGCGCCGCCAGCCTGAAGGCCCCGCCCGAGTGCTCCTCAAAGTGGCGGCCCACCAACCGGAGGCGCTGCTCGCCGTGTCGGGCCGACCTGATCGTCCTAAGCCAAGGCGGGGGCGGGTCGCCTAGCCCGCTGGTCGGGGGCTACTTGGTGCGGCTACCCGCCCGACCCGGGTCCGCCACCGCCCAGTCGATGTCCTTCCGCACCCCCCGCCATACCTGGAGCGGGCCAACCAGGACCTTCGTGTCCGCGCTATTCCCCGCGATCACGATCCGATACCCCTGGTCCACCGGAATCCGCCCCGGCGACCGCCAGACCGGAACGCCGTCGATCGCAATCCCGCATTCACCATCCGGGAACACCTGGATTCGAATCCGGTGCCACGCCCCCATCCGCCAGGTTGAGTCCGCCGCTGCGGCCCGCCGCCCGCCGCCGGCATTCAACGCGACCCGGCCAACGGCCGCCATGCCCTCGCCATTCGGATAGCCGATACCGCACGCCTCCTCCGGGAACGCCCCAGTGTTACGCGTGCCGGTGGCCCGATCCCACCCCTCGATCGGCCAACTCCGCGACGAGTTGAGTGACAGCGCCAGGGATTGCCACTGCGACCGGGTGATCGGAGCCGATACCGGGGCCTCGAGGCCAAAGCCCCGGCTCACGTTATGAACGCCGGCGGAAAACACCCCGCTCGCGTACGAACCGTCGCCCCCGTTGTTGAGTCCGGCAATGCCGTCCGGCCCTCGATCCAAGTGCGGTCTCGGCGTGCCGAACGGGAGCCAGCGCGCGGTGTCGAGGGTGGCCCAGGTCTCGTTGACCAAGGTGGCCGACGACTCGGCGCCGACCACGACGGCCATCGAATCCCGGACCAGGCCGGCCAGGTCGACGCGGAGCAGGGTCCGGCCGAGCCGAAGGCCGGTGACTCGGCCGGAGACGGAGTCCGCTTGGGCGATGGCCGGATCAGCGGTGGACCACCGGAGCGCGGTCGGCGGAATCGGGACCGGGTCGCCCCGGCCATTGGTGATCGTGGCGCCGACCTGCTGCCCGGTGCCGAGCTCCAAGTCGAGCCGGCGTCGTTCAATTCGAATCGCCGCGATCGTACTTGGGTCACGATGCTGCCGCCACGCTACCGTGCTCAGCCCATCGGCGTCCACGACGCGGGCCGCCCCGGGGTCATCGATCGGAAACACCAGCCAAGTCTTCGCCCCGCCGGTTGGCCCGGAACACAGGCAGGCTACCCAGTGCCCATCGGGGCTCAAGACCGCGGTGCGGACGCCGCCGGCCAGCACCGGTTCGATCTGGTTGGTGACCACATCCCACCGGAACAGCCCAAGGTCGTCGGTTCCGGCGGACGAGAACAGGACCCGGCGGCTGTCGAGCCATCCGACGATATCGTTGGGTTCGTGCTCCGCCGACTCGATGCAGTGCTCCACCAGACCGTTAGGCGTGACCCAACAGAGCCCCGTCGGCCGGAGCGCGCGGTACCGCCGGACGAACGCGATCAGGGCTCCGTCCGGGGCCCAGGCCGGCGACAGATCGAAGTCGGGGGTCGCGGTCAGTTGTTGAACGGCGCCGGACTGGAGGTCGACCTGCCCAACGTCGTTGTCGTCGGCCCCCGGCGCTGACCATCGGGCCGAGACCAAAGCCAGGTGGCGACCATCGGGCGACCAATCCGGGAGGGCGTCATCGCGAGGCCCTCCGGTCAGGAGTTCGGTCCGGTCGTTGGTTCGAACGAAGATCTCATCGGTTAGCCGGTTGTCCACCGAGGCATGGAAAGCCCAGCGTTTCCCGTCCGGTGAGACCACCACTCGGCTGGCCCGAGCCAGGCGCTGATCGCGGAGCGTGGTCCAAGCGGGAGCCGGAATCCGGGTTCCCGCGTGCCATCCGGCTCGGCGTACGGCCAAGGTGCCGACGGCGACGACGGCACTGTCGGCGGCGCTCGGGCGGAACACGAGGAGGCTGGCATCGGGCCCGTCGATTCCCCCGGGGATCAGGCGGCTCGCCCCGATCAGACCGATCGCCACCACCGCCGTGGCCACGGCACCGATCCGAAGCGGAGTGTCGAGGCCGATCCGGGTCGAGAGTCGGAGGGACCCCACCAGCCGGTGCGCGGCTTCGGTGGGGGTCGGGACGCCGAGCGCGTGGATCGCGAGGGCCAGGGGTTTCCGGGGGTCCCCGGTTCGCCGGGCGGAGGTGACCGTTCGGCGGAAGGCCAGCCGCAGGTTGGCATCGTCCCCTGCCGCGGCGAAATGGCGGCAGGCTTCGACCGCCACCTCGGGCCGGTTGGCGGCGTTGCCGAGCAGGATCCGGCCCACCGCGGCGTGGGCCGCTTGGCGCCGCTCGGCCGTCTCGGCCTCGAGGGCGGCCGCGGTGATCTCATCGTGCGCCGTCTCCCACGACTCGCCGACTCGATGGATCAGGCCCTTCCGTTCCAGGACCCAGATTTGTTCGTCCAGGGTTTCCGGTGCCCGCATCCCGGAGCGGAGCTCGGTTGTGGTGAGCGGGGTACCCGCCGTGGCGAGGAGCAGCAGGACCCAGCTGGCCTGGCGGTCGAGCGCGGCGAGCCGGGCTGCCAGCGCGTGGCCCTGATCGAGTTCGGCCAGCAACACCGTCGCGTCGGGCACTTGCCAGACCCCGTCCTCAAGCCCGAGGGTCCCGCGTTCGAGCGCCAGCTGCAGGGCTTCGAGCGCGAGGAGCGGCGAGCCGCCGGTAGTCTGGTGCAACCGGGTCGCGATGCCCTCGGCCAGCGCGGCCTCGGGCATCCGGCCCAGGCTCCGGAACAGCGCCGCCACCGCCGAGCGGTCGAGGGGCTCCAGGTCGAGCG
>JANMHX010000083.1:0-62418 GCA_031375485.1 Gemmatimonadota bacterium
ACCTATCTGACAACGCCGTTGCCTTTCTGCATTCACATCCGAACGACGGAAACGCTCAGGTCTTTCAACGCTCCCTAAATGTGAGTTCAGACGACGTCAGTTGGGGGTACGAGATGGGGGTGTACGTTCTTGCGCTCAACACCTCCGGTGAATTGTCTATGTCCTTCTACTGGAGCCCCAAGACTTCCATTGAGCTAGCGAGCATCTGCGGCAAGTAGGCAATGATGCAATGTCAACGACGAGGGGTGATGAAATGGGCAAGACGAGGCGGGCTGCAATCGGCTTACCGTTCACTGCGATGGTCGTGATGGCGATGACCGGCGGGGCGGGCAACCCGCCTGGGCTCAGATGCGCCCAGGGCATTCCTCGGGTTCAGGTACGGCATGTGAAGATTAGCCCCGCTCATGCTTGCACGCTCGCTCTCGCGGGCATTGCGGTAGCGCTCATCGAGGGTAAAGCGTCTTTTCCATCGGTCCTCCAACTCACCGATATCACGGAGGTAACCGTCAGCCAGTTGGATCGAGTGAGCTCACAGGGGGCCGTCCTAGCGTCTTACTGGATCGTTGACCTTTCGACTCGAAAAGAGAATTATGATGTCGAAGTCCAGTTCTCTCGGGCGGCGCCAGAGATCCTCGTCACTCCCACCCACAAGTTTCTTTCGAGCCAAGTCCGGCCAAATGAATAGTCAAGGGGGTATCACTCTGCTCATTGGAGGAACGTTGCTTCTTGCTCTTGCCGGGTGCGGGAAACAGCTGCCTCCGGCGCAACCGCCTGGGCCCGACGACAGGCCAGTGGCCGTTGCGCACGACTCCGCGACAGCCCGCTTGCTTGGGATGTTGCAGCCGTGTACCGACAGCGCCAAGCAATCGTACCCTCGGGTGCGGGCGCGGTTCTTGGCAGGCTTACCGGACGGCAGTTGGCTTGCGGTCACTGTGCGACTGGCTGAGCCGGATGGCCGATTCGAGCAGATATTTGTGAGGGTGGAACGCATCAATGCTGACAAACTCGATGGCCGTATTTCAAGTCGGTTGGCTGCACTCCGGACCTACCGAACCGGACAGGCAATATCAGTCTCAGAGCGTTCAATACTCGATTGGACCATCGTTGGTTCTGACGGAACCGAAGAAGGAAACTATATCGGGAAAGCGCTCGACCGTGTCCGTGCGGGACAGCAGTTGGGCTGTTAGTCTAAGGCATAGTGGCGCCTTGTCCCGGATCCCGATCGCGTCGCGCTGAAGGCGTTATCGAGACAGCCTGGTGCAGCTAGCGAAGATTACCCGCCGACTGAGCCTTGGCTGTAGTCCGCTTGCACTACCCCGCGCGGCTGCAAATGGGCCAACGCTGCAGCTATCGGGCGTCAAATTACACAGAACTCACGGAGATGATTGCACACTCGGGTCGATCCTCTGTCGACCCGGTCCCGACGTTCGCCGAACCACGGCTTGATGGTCAAGGCCGCCGATCGTTGGGGGGCTCGGGATACCATCCTGTATGACGGCAGCAAACGGGTGACGCAGATCAAGGATCCGGTCGACAAAGCCACCGTGTTGGCGTACGACGCCAACGGGCTTCGAACGATTACCGATCCATCGGGCCGGGTCACGACCGACAGCGTCGCCCCCAACAAGACCCTCCTCTGGATCAAGGACGCCGATGGCGTGAAAACGAACTTCGGCTACGATAGTCCGTGGCTCCGCCTGTTGACGATTTCCGCGCGGAACAGCCTGAATCGCCCCGGGATTACCGGCGGGCTCGTTATGTGAGCGCCCCCGCCAGGACGTTCGCCTAGTGGGTACAGTGAAACGACGCCTCACGCTCCGACAGCCACACGTCGCTGTTCTCGGCCCCAATGAGCCGGATTCGTCCCTGTCGGAGGGCCTTCTATGGGATGACCCGCACTAAGATCCGAGCCGCACCCCTGGTCGGCGCAACCGGACCGGCCACCATGCTGGCCGTAATCGCGATAGCCGCCGTACCGACCGAGCGGCCGGTCAGCTTGGTCCCTTCGAGCGTCACGAACTCTTCGCCGAGCACCACTCGAGAATAGAAATACCCGTCCGGCAAGTCGTGGCCCGCGGCGTTCATGGCCCGGATTCGAAGCACTTGGCTCAGGTCGAGCGTTTCCCCGACCTGAAGGTCGAGCACCGCGGGCCTGACGACCACCGAGTCAACGATCAACGCGGTACTGTCCTTGGCCACATCCTTCGCCGTCGGCCCCTCGGCCGCGACGCCTTCCCAGGTAAAGCTGTAGCTGAACGAGAAGTGCTGGTCCGGGTAGCGGGCCCGGACCCGATGAACGAGCACCCGGCTCCCAGGACCCAACTTGGTCTTCTTCTTGATGACCGAACAGGAGCCCTGCACGTTCTCGCAATCGCTCAACCGGACACTGGTCACGATGATCTCGACCGAGGACCGGTTGTTGACGTAGATCATGTGGTCGCCGTTGCCGATGCTGGTATCGAGCTCGGCGTCGACGGTCCGGTTGGTGGCCGGAACTGACTGCCCGGCCCCGATTCTCGGGGTGAGCCACAGGCCGGCAAGCAGCAGCAAAGCGAATCGGAATACCATGGCGGCCTCGAAGTAAGGTGACGGCGCGGCGTTGATGGGCCTGGAAAGCTCCATCGGACAATAGATCCGCACCGCGGCGATCCGCAATGAGGCGGCCGTGGAGCCGGTGGGGAGGAGCGTTGCTGTCACGGGGCCCGTTGTTAACGTTTATGCGCTCATGTCTTAATAAGCGACACGGCTATTGAGTGTTCCTGAAATGAACCGCCGCCTCCGCGATACGGCCGCTTTTCGTTTCCCGCGGTTTCCTCAGCAGTGGATCTCCTGACTAGCCGGAGGATCGCCCCCGAACTGACCGGCAAGCGGAGGAACCGGCTCTTCGTCTACGACGGCTACCTCACCACCTCAATGAAGGGACCGAGGCGCTCAGCCAAGGTGACGTCGTTGACCTTTGGGGCTTCCTGATCCCAAATTGTAAGCCATGGCGACCCGAGTTTCCCTCCCCAACGGCTTGGTAGAGCAAATCGCCCAGCACGTCGGGGACGAACGGATGGAATGGTACTCGATGTCGCCGGCCGCTCGGTGGGCGGCGTCCGCGGCCCTCTGGGCCGATTACCTTGCGCTCGGAGGCTCCCTTGATCCCGACCCCGATCCAGAGCGCATTGGCCACCCTTCGTCGGCACGAAGTGGAGACGCTCCTCTTGGGGGGCCAAGCCTCGATCCTGTACGGGGGGGCGGAGTTTAGTCGCGATTTGGACCTGATGCTGGCCGCGACACCTGCGAGCTTGCCGAATCTGGAACGGGCCCTCGCCGACCTCCGTCTGCCCGACGTGGCTGCCGTTTGGCGGCGCCGGGTTGAGATCGACATTGAGGGCGGATCGGTGGCCGTCGTTGCGCTTGAGGATCTGGTCCAAACCAAGAAGACCCAGCGCGACAAGGATTGGCCGATTATTGGCGCCCTGATCGAGGCCGACATGGTTCGGCACCGGGATGACTCCGTCGGCGATCGGACCCATTTCTGGCTCCGAGAGGCCCGAGGGGCCGACGAGCTGATTGAACTGGCGAGTGCCTTTCCCGAGGTCGCCGAAGTAGTGCGGCAGGTACGACCGTTGATCGGCGCCGCCCAGCAACGGGACCGGAACGCTCTCGAACTAGAGTTGGCCCGCGAGCAGATTCGGGGGAAGCAAGCCGATCGGGACTACTGGGAACCCCTGCGGATTGAGCTGGAGCAAATGCGGCACGACCACCGCCGAGCTTAGGAACCGATCTCCCTACGTGAGCTTGGCGCCTTCAAGCGTCAGCCTTCCCGGCCACGAAATCAAAGAGCGTGGTGGCCGGGGCGGCGTGGGGCGGCCGGGCGAGGAGCACGTTGAGGACGACCTTGGCATCTAAGAGGATGCGGCCGGCGCGATCTCAGCGGTGCTTCTCAATCAAATGCTGCCGGTGGTCCTCGCGGTCGAGATCATGCCCCGCCAAGGCTCCGGCGAGGGAGCGCACCGCCGGGGCCCGCGCCTGCGACGCCTCCGTTGCCGGGGCCTGGAGCCCGAGGAACAAATCGGCCACGAGTTCGGAGAGGCTCTTGCCGGAGCGCTCTGCGTACGCCTTGGCCCGCCGGATTAGGCGGTCGTCGATACGAAGCGTGAGTTTCGTTTTCACCGTTCTTTGCCGTATTAGGTGACGACCGAAAATATACGGCGGGTAGCCGGGCGCGCCGGTAAGGGCTTCATTCGAGTCCCAAATGCTTGAGAACTTCAGGCGGCGGTCCCTCGAACTTCGGCATCGAAGAACGTCGGGGCTTTTTACGGGCGGCCCGAGCCGCGACGCCTATTTCGGCGTAATGCCGACCGCCTCGTAGAGCGCTCTGCTCTGGTAGGCCCGCCCGGCCCGGACGACGGTCTCGGTCTTTCGCAGGTCCGTGATTCGGGTGGCGGGCTTCCCGGCCACGATGGCCAGATCCGCTACCTTCCCGACCGCGATGCTGCCGTAGTCGGCGTCCTGCTTCATGACTCGCGCCGAGGTGAGCGTGGCGATCTGGAGCACGTTGGCGGCCGGGATCCCGGCCCGTTCATAGATCTCGAGCTCACCATGCAGCGAGAGCCCGGCCACGTTGTCGGTGCCGGGCACGATCGTCACGCCGGCATCGAACAGGCGCTTGAGCATTCGCCGGTACGCGGCTGACGACGCCTCCGCTCTCGCAACCGCTTCGGACGCTCCGCCGCGGCCGGCCCTGAGGCCCCGCTCCGCCAATGGCGGCAGCCAGTCGATCGTGGGGCCGAACACCGGATCGGTGCCATCCGGGAGCAACCGGGACCGGTTCTGCCAGATGTTGAAGGTCCCGTCCACCACGATGTCGCGTTCCCGGAGGAAGCTGATGAGCGCGGTGACCCGCGGGGCCTCGACATCGAACGTGGGCGACACCAGGGTGGCCACCTCCGAGTACGCCCGCATCCTCGGTACGTAGAGCGAGTCCTGAAAGAAGGTCGAGAACAGGAACGCGGCGTGCTGAATCTCGTTGTAGCCCAGGCGTACGGCTGTGGCCACATCGACCCCGCGCGGAACGTGCCCGCTGAGTCGCATGCCCCGCGCCTTTGCCTCGCGGGCAATGGTGGGCACCAGGTCGGGATGGACGAGGTTGTACAGCTTGATCTGTTGGTACCCGAGCGAGTCGTAGCGGGCTACCCAAGTTTTGGCCTCGTCCTCGGTGCGGACCAGCACCTCGGTGGGCCCGGCCCAGTTGCCCGGCCCCTCGATGAAGCCCGCCAGCACCAACCGGGGGCTGAGCAGGGTCCCGCGGTCGGCGCGGTCCCGGCGCGAGGTGGCCACGTCGATGTCGGCCGCCATGTCGCGTCCCGTGGTGATGCCGGCCGCCAACTGCATGACGCCGTCCGCGCTCCCCATGGCTGCGTGGGTGTGCATGTCCCAGAGGCCGGGGATGATCGTCTTGCCCGTCGCGTCGATGATCGTGGCCCCTGCGGGTCCCCGGGTCGATCCGGCGGGCCCCACCGCCAGGATCCGGCCGCCCGACACGACGACCGTCGTGTTCGGCCTGATGGTGCCGGTCTCGCTGTCGAACAGGTCGCCGTTCTGGATGACGAGGGCCGGCGCCGGCTTCGGCGCGAACCGCGCGGCGAGCGCCGAGTCGCGCTCATCCAGGTACCGGGCCTCCAGCGCCCTCAAGGCCGGCAGGACCGACTCGGCGCCGCGGACAATCGAGATGAACCATGCGGCATGGCTCGCGAAGAGATCGCCGTCGGCGTCGAGCCAGACCAGCGTGGGAGCGAACCCGATCCCGTGGATGGCCGCGAGGCGGACCCGAACGGACAGTCCGCCGACCGGCACGGTGGTTTCCGCCGCGATCTCCACCCGGGCGGTGGCGGTGGGGACGGTGGACGCCGAACGATCCGGCCGGCGCAACAGATACGCGGCCAGCACCGCGTTGTCGAACGGAGTGGTTGAGGTCGGGAGGTAAACGGCGCCGGCGGGCGCCGTGACGGAGGCGGTGTCGCTGCCGGTCCAGTGTCGGATCAGGTCGCCGCGGACCTCGAAGTGCTCGGCAGTCTGTCCCATCGGCCGGCCCGCGATGTCGGACCCCGCCTGGGCCCCGCTGCTCCGTACTTCTCCGCGAACCGGGCGGCCGCCGCTCAGGCGATAGTAGCCCTCGATCCGCGGTCCCCGCTGGCGATCGATGTGGTAGTAGTGCACGGCCACCGAGTCGCCGGTCTTGACGATCCGCATCTCACCGGCGGGCCGTCCGTGGTTCAGCACGCTGTACACGGTGGAGTCCGGAGCGGGCGTGGCGGCGAGAGCGAGGGCCAGGAAGGCGGCTTGCATTGATCACCCCTGTTACGATGGACGAGACGAGAAGATACTTAGCCGGGTCTCGGGGTCGGCGGAAGCGAAGCCGATCAGCCAGTTCAGACAAGTCTGCTCTGGTATACTATTCCGGGCGCATGACCTGGCACCGAGCGTTCGAAATGAGGCATTCATCATGAGCAGCACAAGCCACCACGATGAACGGATTGCCCGAATGACGTTCGCCTCCGTGTATCCTCACTATGTCGCCAAGGCCGAGAAGAAAGGCCGGTCGAGGGCAGACCTGCACCGCGTGATCGAGTGGCTGACGGGTTTTGACGAACCCGCCGTGCAGCAACACATCGCGGACAACGCAACGTTCGAGCAGTTCTTTCAAACCGCCCGCATCAACCCGAATGCGCACCTCATCACCGGGGTGATTTGCGGTTACCGGGTGGAGGACATCGAGAACCCGTTAACGCAACAGGTCAGGTACTTGGACAAGTTGGTCGATGAACTCGCGAAAGGCCGAGACCTGAAGAAGATCCTTCGGGGCGGCTGACCTCCGTCGCGAAGGCGCGGCTCATTCGAGCCCTAAGTGTTTGAGGACTTCCGGAGGGGGACCATCGAACGTGGGAAGCGCCACGTTCCCGATGTACTGGAGGTCCTTCATTCCTTCGGTGGTCGTATAGAATCCGGTGGCCGCCAGGTCCCGGACCAGATCGAAGAACCGGGCCGCCACCTTGAACTTCGGCTTGGCCTTCGGTTCGTAGCAGATGTCATCACAAATCCGGTGACGTTCCGGCTCGCTCAGCTGGGCAAAGGTCTTCCGGAACCGACGAGTGGCCTCGGCGTCGAGCCAGGTCAGCCCGGCTCGGATCTGGGCGAGTCCGCCGCGTTGGTAGTCGTACGGCGCGCTGGCCCACTCGTTGATGAAGTCCGGAACCCCGACTTGGCTCGCCGCCGGGCTCTTCTCGTCGGCCGGGATGATCGTGTCGCAAAGGGCGGTCAGCACGGTCAGCTCTTCGGCCGTCATGACCTTGGCCCACGGGGTTTTTGGTTGTACCAAGTCCGGATCGGAAGGCGTACCGGCGGGCCCAGACCATGCGGGTCCTTCAACCGGTGCTTGCGGCGCCTCGGCCGGCCGGCATCCCGCGCTCTGGGCCAGGACCGGCAACGCCGCCGCCGATCCGCCTAACGTCTTCAGGAGCAAGCGGCGATCCATCAAATGGCCCCCCGTTTCATTTCCGCCAGAATGTGATCGGTGGTCCGCCAGGCCAGCGCCAGAATCGAAATCGTCGGGTTCTTGTCGGCGTTGGACACGAACGGCGCGCCATCCGTCACGAACAGGTTCTTGACGTCCCACGATTGACAATGGGCATTCAACACCGAGGTTCGGGCGTCGTCGCCCATCCGCACCGTGCCCACCTCATGAATGATCTGGCCGCCCTTGGCGATCACCTTGGATCCGTCGGTCTCGACCTTCCCGCCCACTTTCCCCCCCATGCCCTCGATGATCTGAGCAAACGTCTTGACCATATGGGCGGCCTGGTTGGTCTCGTGAGAGCTCCACTTCCAATGGAACCGGAGCACCGGAATGCCCCACTGGTCCACCACGGTCGGGTCGAGTTCGCAGTAGGAGTCGTCGTTCGGGATCATCTCGCCGCGGCCGTCGAAATACACGAAGGAGCCGTAGTACCGGCGCGCTTCCTCCTTGAACCGCTTGCCGTAGGCCCCGTTGGTGTAATTCTCGAGACCCCAGAAGATCCCGGCATCAGGCATGTCCCGGCCGCCGCCGAACTCGACGTGATAGCCGCGGGCAAAATCGAGTTTCCCGGCGGCCTGCTCCTGGTAGAGCCACCACGGCGTGTACATATGGAGCCGAGTGGTGCCCTCGTTGTTGTGGGGCGGGAGATGCTCGAGCGCGGGAATCTGCCCTCCGATCCCAGCCCCGACCGTGTCCATTAGCCCTTTGCCGACGAGCCCGGTGCCGTTGGCAATCCCGTTCGGAAACAACGAGGACTTCGAGTTGAGCATGATCCGGGCGGTTTCGCAGGCGCTCGCGGCCAGGACCACGATCCGGGCCCGGGCGTGCTGGTCGGTGCGGGTGGTCTTGTCGATGTAGTTGACCCCGGTGGCCCGGCCTCGGGCATCGACGGTGACCTCCCTGACCATGGCGTTGGCGATGATGGTCAGGTTGTTGGTGGCCATGGCCGGTGGAATCAGTACGGTGGTTGACTGAAAATTGGCCTTGATCGAGCAGCCACGGCCGCAGCCGGTGGCGTAGAAACAGGCCTGGCGGGCTCGCATCGCGTCCCGGACCACGCGCTGCGCGAGCGGGTTCCCCGGAAAGAGCTTGGCCGGCCACCGATCGGCGTCCTGTTTCTGGGTCAGGACCGCAATCGGCGCCGGAATGACCGGAATCCCGAGGGGGCCGCAGGTCTTCTTGGTCAAGAGGTCAAAGGCCCGGGGCTTCGGGGGCGCCATCTGGCTGCCGTTCCGGGACACCGGGGTGTTCTCGAGGCCTTGGTCGTGGGCGTAGACCCCGATCAACGCTTCGGTCTTGTCGTAGTACGGCTCGAGTTCGTCGTAGGTCAGCGGCCAATCGATGCCCAAGCCGTCGCGCGACCGAGGTTTGAAATCATAGGGCCCCATCCGGGGCGCAATCCGGCCCCAGTGGTTGGTGCGCCCGCCGAGCATCCGGGCTCGCCACCACATGAAATCGGAACCCGGCGCCACGGTGTAGGGTTCGCCGGGGACCCGCCAGCCGCCGTCGACCGTCGCGTCGTAGAACCCGAACGGCTTGTCGGCGGTGCCGTCGCCGCGGAGGGGGGCGTCTTTCGGTAGCTGAAACATCGGGGTTTCCCGAACCGGGTCGTAGTTCCGGCCGGCCTCGAGCAAGAGGACCTTGAGGCCGTTGACCGCGAGTTGGAACGCGGCCATCCCGCCGCCGGCCCCGGAGCCGACGACGATAGCGTCATACTGGATTTGTTTGGCGGGCTGAGCCATCGACGAGGGTGCCTTTCAGAGAGATTCGCCGGCCGCCTTGAGAAATCGCTCGGCCAGGACTTCGATCCGGTCGTTCCCCTGTTCAACGGCCTCGCGGAGAATCCGCCGCATCGGCGCCATCAGTCGAGGATCGCCCCACAGGTGACCGGTGGCTTCCTCCGCGCTCTCGGTGTCGCCCTGGTTGGCCCCGGCCAGAAGCGCCCGGGCGGCGGCCAGCGGAAAGCCGGGATCGTCCCGGGATGGCAGCGGATAGCGCGGCGGCGGGGCGTCGTTGTCTTCCTTGGTAAACGCTCGGGACACCGCGCCGCCTCCGGTTGTCTCAATCTATTGCTCCAACCGCGGCTTGGCGATATCTTCGGTTTAGACCGATCGGTCTAATTCAGAATTCGACCACCCAAAGGAGTCTCCGCAATGCGAGTGGCAAAGGACGACGTGCCGGTTCTGATGGAAATTCCGGGCGCCAAGGTTCGGCTCCACAAGAACTTCGGCAGCGCAAAAGGATATGACGGGATCAGCGGCGAGTACTTCACGCTCGCGGCGGGCGTCGATACCACGCCGCTCTTTCAGGGCCTGGAGGGCAACCTCTGCCAGTGCCCTCACTGGGGCTTCGTCCTCAAAGGCCGGATCACCACGACCGATGCCAAGGGCGCCACGGAGACGGTGAATACCAACGACTTGTTCTATTGGCCCGCCGGCCATAACGTCAAGGTCGAGGCCGATGCGGAACTCATCATGTTCAGCCCCGAGCGGGAACACTGCCTCGTCATCAATCACATGATCGAAAAGGTCAAAGGCTGATCCTTGGCGGAGCCGACCCACGCGACCAAGCAGCGCCTGCTCGATGCCGGGCAGGCCATGTTGCTGGAGCACGGCTACCATGACCTTGGGATCCAGGCCCTGCTTCAGGCTACCAACACCCCGAAGGGCTCGTTCTATCATCACTTCGAGAACAAGGAGGACTTCGCTCTCCAAGTGATCGAGCAGTACATGGGGAAGGTCCACGAGGGCCTCGACGCCTGCCTCGGCGACCCGACGCTGCCCCCGCTCCAGCGGGTTCGCCGGTTCTTCGAAATGACCCAGCAGAGCTACCGCGCCGAGGGGTACTTGGGATGCCTGCTGGGCGGCCTGGGCCAGGAACTCTCCGGCGTGAGCGAGGTGTTCCGGCGAAAGATCGAAGAGTGCTTCGCCGCGATCGCGAAACGGCTCGCGGTCTGTCTCGAGGACGCCCGGACCCGGGGCGACATCGATGCCGCCGTCCATCCGGGGCGGATGGCGAGCCTGCTGGTGGACTGCTGGGAGGGCGCCGCACTCCGGAGCCGGCTCCGGGGAAATCCGGCGCCGCTCACCGCAATGCTCGATTTCTACTTCAGTTCGGTCGGGCGGTCATGATTCGTAGACCCAACGCCCGCCCACCATCGTTCGCTCGATCGGAATCGTAACCAACGAACTCGGCGGCTCCCGATAGGGGTCGCGACCGAGCACCACCAAGTCCGCCAGTTTGCCGCTCTCGAGGGAGCCCTTCCGGCCCTCTTCGAACGAGGCGTAGGCGCCGTTAAGCGTCGCCACCCGGATGGCCTCGTCCACCGTAATCTTCTGCCGCGCCCCCCAGACCGTGCCCTTCATGTCGGTCCGGGTCACCATCGACTGGAGCCCCATCATCGGTTCGAACGGACCCGGCGGGTAGTCCGAGGCAAACGTCGCGCGAACCCCGGCGTCGAGAAAACTTCGCAGGGCAAACATCCGGTCGAGCCGGGCCGCCCCGTACTCCTTCATCTTCTCGCCGTGCCAATAGACGTAGGTCGAGAACGGGGTCGGGATCGCTCCGATGGCCTTGATCCGGCGGACCAAATCCTCGTTGATCAGGGTACAATGTTCGAGCCGGAACCGGGGGTCTTTTCTCGGATACTCCCGTTGGAGTCGTTCATAGAGCCCGAGCACGAGGTCGATGGCGACATCGCCGTTGCTGTGGACTCCGATCTGGAGATTGGCGCGGTGGGCCTTTTCGAGCAGCGGCCAGAGTTCCTCGGGTTGGCTGACCAGAATTCCGAAGTCGCTCGGCCGGCCGGTATAGGACTCCGACATCCTGGCGGTGCGTTCCGAGATCGACCCGTCGCACACCGCCTTCATGCCGCCGAGCCGGACCCATTCGTCGCCCGCGCCCTGCCGTAGGCCGGCGGCAATGATCTTGTCGATTTCGCTCGAATAGATGAGCCCGTAGACCCGGGTGCCGAGATCCCCGGCGGCTCGGGCGTCTTGGTAGGCCCGCCAATCGGCGATCGATGCACTCGCGTCGTGAACCGACGTGATGCCGGCCTTGGCCAGCATCTTCGAAATGATCTTGACGCCTTCGTGCCGGTCGGCTGGGGTCTCCTTGACCGGCACGATCCGGCTGACCAGATCGACCGCGGTTTCCGCCAATCGTCCGCTCGGCCTGCCCGAGGTGTCTCGATCGATCTTGCCACCGGCCGGGTCCGTGGTCGAAGCGGTAACCCCCGCTCGGTCGAACGCGATCGAGTTGCAGTAGGCGGTGTGGCCTCCGCGATGCTGGATGAACACCGGATGATTGGGGGCGGCCAAATCGAGATCAGCCCGCGACAACGGGCGGCCTTCGACGGTTTTGGTGTCGTCGTATTTGAAACCGAGAACCCAGTCGCCGGCCGGCGTCTTGGCGGCGCGTTCCCGGACCGCGGCCTGGATCGCGGCAATCGAGCGCAGGTCGCAGTCGATCCGGACCAAGTGCTGGAGACCCGAATCCGCCGGGTGAGAATGAGCGTCGATGAACCCCGGCACCACGGTCTTCCCACCCAGGTCGATCCGCTTGGTCAGGGGTCCAGCCAGGCGGCGGACCTCCTCGTTGGTACCCACCGCCAGAATCCGGTCGCCGGAGATCGCGAGCGCCGAGGCCCGCGGCCGCGCCGGGTCCATGGTGACGATGTTGCCGTTGACGAGAATCGTGGCCGGCTGTTGCCACTTGAGTACCCCGAACGGAACGGCGGCCAAGGAAGCGACGAAATCGCGACGATGGTAGGTCATTGGGTATCTCCTGCGCGGTAGCGCTTTACGGCAGTGCGTTCCACATCGGCGCGGGTAAACGCCACCGGCTTTAGGTCGCCGATCGCAAAGCGCTCGGCCTGATCGGCATACCACGGTGAGTCGGGGCGGTTGGACTGGCCATAGGCCAGCACCGAGAAGGCCCGGGGCACGTCGCCGAACTCGACTGCCAGGATCCAGCCGTCGCCGCCCTGGGCGGCTTGCTTCCCGTCGGGCTCATCTTTGAATGAGAGGACTCGAAAACAACCGAGGTCGCCCGAGCAGCCACCGACCGGAATGTCTCGCCCGCCGAGCCGGATTCGGTGGGCCTCACCCCAGGCGACGTCGAGCCTGCCATACCGTTTCCGTACTGAGTCCTCCGCCATTCGGAGCGCCGCCACCGCTGCAGCCGGGTCCGCCAATCCGCGCGGCGTGCTGATCGGCTCGGTGATCGACCACTCCACCGCAAACGGCTGCTTGACCCGCGCGGTGTAGTGGCGCCACCAACTCTCGAACAGGACGCCCCCGCGCGACTGCGGCGCCACCGACCGATCCCAGGCCGCCAGGACCGCAACGGCAGTGGCCGGAGGAGCCGGCACGGCCGACTCGGCCGCGCGGAGCAACTCGGGAAGAACCCGCTCGGCCAGCAGCATCCGATAGCTGTGCTTGGTCCGGATCACGTCCTCGAGCGAGAACTTGTCCTCGGGATACCGAATCAGATCGAGGGCGTGTTGGCTCCGCAGCCGGAGACTCGGCCGTTCGACGTTGGATGGAAACCGGGCCGGGTCGAGCGGCGCTTCGAGATTGGCGAAGTGCGGCGAGTCGTTTTCGTTGTGGAGGTAGCCCGTGGCCGGGTTGGTGACCATCGGCATCGAATCCCAAGGCACCAGGCGCGAGAACATCCCGCGGCGGGTCTTGGCCGGGATGATGAGCGAGTCGCCCCCGGGCGGGTGGGGCAGCGCGGGCAGGGCGCCGTTCCAGACATAGAAGATGTTCCCGGCCCGGTCGGCGTAGGTCAGGTTCGAGGTGGTCCGAGCCCGGATCTTCATGGCGGTTTGCCATTCGGCCAGCGACGTGGCCCGCATCATCTTGAGAAACTGCTCGCCGCCCCGCCACTCGCCGGCGCTCGCGGTTTTCAGGATGTAGGCCTTGCCGTCTTTCCGATCGATGACTGGGCCAAACGGCGAAGTCCAAACCTCCCGGGTCTGGTCTCCGGCCGTAATCATGGTCTTGGTCAGCGGAACCGGCCGCCCGTCGACGATGATTCGATCCTGCCGACCCTTGGCTAAGGGCACGGCGTAGAGTTCGTCGGGGTCGACCTCGTTGTTGGTGGTGGCCCATCCCAAATTGCGATTGAACCCGCCGACGACCGCAAACGCGCCGCCGATTCGGAAGTCGCCATAGAAGTCGAGCTGGCCGGGGATGACGAGGTGGGCCTCGTAGTAGCCGGCGTCCCAGGACAGGTGGGGGTTCCGGAGCAGGATGGCCCGGCCCGACGTGGTGCGTGAGGGAGCGAAGGCCCAGGCGTTGGACCCTTCGTCGTCGTTCCGGGTGGCGGGCGGGTTGGCCTTCCGATCGAGCAGCCGCCGGGCTCCGTTGATGTCGGGCGCGGCGATTTCCCGGGCCAGAACATCCCACCCCTGAAACACCGGCTCGATCTGGGGGACAAACTCGGCGCGGTGCTGAGTGACGTAGTCGTTGATGGCCTCCGCAAATCCCTGGTACATCTGGCGGGTGGGGAGCTCCAATCGGGGCCACACCAATTTGGCGAGCGAGTGAATTGGCCGCCGGGCAAAATCCTGCTCGAGGCTGTCGGGGCCGTAGACGAGGCCCATCTCGCCCCGGCCGCTGATCACGGCGTTGACGACCCGGACGCCATAGTCTTCCAATTCGACCCAGGCGAGACCGTATCCGGCCTGCCGGAAATCGGCGGCGTAGATATGCGGGACGCCGTGCTCGGTCCGAATGATTTCCGGCCGGGCTTGGGCCCGGCCTTCGCTTCCGAACAGCACGAGCGCCAGGCCCGCGGCGGCTAGTATCACGGTCTGGTTCATGGGCGGATCGGCTTGTCGTCCTGTTTCAGGGCATCGGGAATCAGCCAATGGCCGGTGCCGTACGATTTCTGCCGGGGCCAGACCTCGTTCAAGGTCTCGTCGTCGTACACGACGCCGCCCTTGACCACATACATGATGTCGGCGGTGTTCCGGATGTTGTCGAGCGGATTGGCGTTCAGCACCATGAAGTCGGCCAGCTTACCAACTTCGATCGAGCCGAGATCCTGTTCCTTGCCGATGAACCGGGCCCCATGGAGACTCGCCACTTCCAAGGCCCCCATCGGGCCAAGGGCTGAAGCGGCCATCCAGGTTTCCCAGTGGGAGGCGAGGCCGTTGTGCTGGCCGTGGGCGCCAATGGCGCCGAAGCCGCCGGCCGCGATGATATCGGCCAGGCCTTGGGCAATCCACGGGAAGCTGTAGTCAGTGGCCGGGCGCATCATTCGTTCCCGGGTCTGCGGAATGAACTGCATCCAGGGCATGAACCGGCGGGTCTTTTGATCTTTCCAGACTTCGGACTCTTGATACCAGTACTCCTCGTTCCAGGGCCCCGGGCCGCCCACCATGAAGGTCGGCGAATAGGTGGCCTGGGCCCGGCCGAGGAAGGTGGTGAAGTCGCCATAGAGCGGGGTGTAGCTCATCGGGTGCTCGAACCCGGTGTGCCCGTCCATGATCATGCCTAACGTGTACTCGAGATTGTCGTTCTCGGAGGTGACCTGGAGGCCGACCTTCCGCGCCACGTCCGTCACCCACTGCCGCTGTTCGCGTCGAGGCTGGAGATACTGCTTGAGCGACACCGCTCCCCAGCTCGCCAGTTTCTTGATGCCGGCCTCGGCCACTTCGTAGGACGTGAAGTCTTCTTGACGCGACCCGTCGCCGGCGTAGAGCGGATCGCCGGTGCTGAACACCCGGGACCCGACGATGGTGCCGGCATCGACCATCTCGGCGGTGGGGAAGAGGTTCTCGGACCACATCGACGGATCCATCGTCGTGGTGATCCCGTAGGCCAGGAAGATGGCCCCCTCGTAATTTTTCTGCGGAATGATTCCCCGGTGCTCGCGGTAGTTGTGGGAGTGCACGTCGATGAAGCCGGGAACGATGGTCTTTCCACCCGCGTTGAAGACCTTGGCGCCGGCCGGTACCGCACAGCGTCCGACACAGCTGATCCGCCCTCCCCGCACCACCACGGTGCCGGTGACGACCTGCCGTTTGGCCAGCGTCACGATCCGCGCGTTGGTGAACGCCGCGGTGCCGGCCGGAATGTCGCGCGGGACGACGAGTTTGATCTCAGTGGTATCCGCCCGCTTGGTGTCGACGCCGTATGCGAAGTAGCGATTGGCGCTCCCGAACTCCACCGTGCTGTTGTCACGCCAGCGGGGGAAGAGCCCGCCTTCCTTGCTGAGTTTCGTGGTCGGGAGCTTGGCCCGGGCTCGGTCGATCCGGACCGGCGCGCTCCCGCTCCCCGCAAACGGAAACGGCGTCACATAGACGTTGTCCGACTCCTGGAACGCGATCCACTTCCCGTCCGGTGAGGCCACCACTTCGTCGGCATAGGGAAACGTGAAATGGGCCCGGCGATCGAGGCCGTCCGGCCGGATCGAGAACAGGGTCGACTCGAGGCCGGTGGCGGTAGCGGCCAGTTGGGGATAGAAGATCCGTCCCTCCGGGCCATAGGAGGCCCGGACGATCTGGCTCCGGATGTTGTTGAAGGCGCTCCCGGCGTTGCCGTCGAGCGAGGAATTGACCCGGGCCACAAGACCGGCCGCTCCGCCGGCCGCCGGCACCCGGACCAAGTCCCAAAACGCGTTCCAGACCACCCCGCGGCCCCGCCGGCTTTCGCCGGCGCCGCGCGCCACGACCAACTCGCTCCCGTCCTGGCTCCAAGCCGGGTTGATGTACTCGGCCGGCTGGCGGGTCAGTGCCTCGGGGGTGCCGCCGGTTGCCCGGATTCGATAGAGGTGGCCCCCGATCGAGTCGGTCCAACTGGTAAACGCGATCCACTGGCCGTCCGGCGACCACGCCGGGGCGTATTCGAACGGCTCGAACCCGGCCCCAGTCAGCCGACGCGGGGTCCCACCGGGCAGATCCATGAGCCAGATCCGGCCCACCGCTTGGAACGCCAACTTCTTCCCGTCGGGCGAGGCGGTTTGCCACCGGGTAAACCGGACCGGAAACGGGTCGTCGGTAATCCGACTCTGGGTGTTGGCCAGCTCCGATATGGTCCGGTCGACTTTGGCGGAGAAGGGAATGGTGGAGACGGCGCCCGAGGCCACATCGAGCCGGCGAATCTGGCCGCCCTGGGTGACGACGATCGTCCGCCCGTCCGCGCTCCACGAGTAGCCCGGGAATGGGCGGAGCACCTTGCCGCCCTCGACCATGTCTTGTTCCACCGGGTCCATGGCCAACCGTTCGGCGCCGGTTTCCAGGTTCCGGAGCCAGAGCGCGGAGCGGGGGCCGAAGGTGTGCCCCTTCCAGGAAATCGTCCCGTCCGGAATCCGCCGGACGAACGCCAGCCACTTGCCGTCGGGCGAGACCTCGGGCGCGGCCATCCCGCCGCTCGACGTCTGGACCTGCTGCGACTGTTCCCCGAACGAGATCGGGATGATCTCGCCGGTCTTGAGTTCGAGCCGCCGGACCTGGGCCGACCCGCCAAGGAAGTCCGGCCGGCCGCCATACCCCGCCTGCCATGAGCCGGCCGAGGCTTGATAGTAGAGGTACCGGCCGTCGCGGGAGACGCTGGGCCAGGTCGCGCCCGGCTGCCGGGAACTGGCCAGCAACTCGACGCCGGTGCCGCCGTCCTTATGGTACATCCAAAGGCCACCGCTGCCGGGTTGACCGCCCGTGGGCAGGCCTTGGCGAACCACCACGATGTACTGGCCGTCCGGGGTCCAAGCCGGCATCGAGACCCGGACCGCGTTGTCGGTGAAGACGGCCCGGGGTTCGGTGCCATCGGCGTTCATGATCCAGAGGTTGTTCTGGCCTTTTCGATCCGAGACAAAGGCGATCAGCTTCCCGTCCGGCGAGATCCGCGGGTGGGTGTTGATCGCGATGCCGGTGGCTTGGGTCAACGCGGTGGCGGGCCCGCCGGCGGCCGGGACCCGATAAATGTGGCCGAGCAAGTCGAATACCAGCCACTGCCCGTTGGGGCTCTGGTCGACCGACATCCAGGTGCCTTCGGTGGTGGTGAAGGCAATCGACCGAGTCTTGCCCCGGGGCTGGGTGACGTCCCACGCGGCCTTGTCCTGAGCGACGAGGGGTCCGGCGAACAGGACAGCGGCTAAGGCGCCGGCGAGGGCGGATCGGTGGTTCATGCGGATCTCCGAGGGCGGAACGGGGTGGCGCGGATCAGACCGACTACGAATCTAGAGCGGACCGGCGGGCGCCGCTACGCAGCGGAGTGTTGATATTCTCCTCTTGACGATAGTCGTTATAACGACTATTCTTCGACCATGACTGGGACGATTGCCGAGGTCCTCAAGCAGGGTAAGCCGTTTGCCTCGCCCGAACAGGAAGCCCTGCTCGGCTTGCTCACGGTTGCCGCCCGTCTCAACGAACCGTGGGTCAAGGTCCTCAAAGAGACCAGCAGCCTGACCGCCAGTCAGTACAACGTCCTCCGGATCCTCCGGGGCTCCCATCCCGCCCGGCTGGCCTGTAGCGACATCGGCTCCCGGATGATCGACCGCGATCCCGACGTGACCCGGCTGCTCGACCGCCTGGAAAAGCGTGGCCTAGCCAAACGAGTTCGGTCCCGGACCGACCGCCGGGTGGTCGAGATCGGGATCACCGCCAAGGGTCTCCAGGTGGTGGGTTCGCTCGATCCCCAGGCGCAGCGGATGCCGAAGCTGGCCCTTGGCCATCTCGGCCCGGACCGGTTGCGCCAGCTGACCCGGTTGCTCGAGGCCATCATTACCGAATTGGGTCCCGATTCCTGAACGCTTGAGCCACACCATACCACCTGAAGGAGCGTCACATGCCGGACAAGAGGATCATCGCAGTCATCGGAGCCACCGGAGCCCAAGGGGGCGGTCTGGCTCGGGCCATTGCCGCGGATAAGGACGGACCGTTCACCGCCCGGGCCATCACCCGGAACCCGGCGTCCGACAAAGCCCGGGCGCTCGCCGCGCTCGGCGTTGACGTCGTTGCCGGGGATGCCGATGACGCGCCGAGTCTCGACCGCGCCTTTGCCGGGGCCCACGGCGCGTTCTGCGTCACCAACTTTTGGGAACATTTCTCAGTCGATCGGGAAGGTGTTCAGGCCGCCGCGATGGCCCGCGCCACTCGGCGGGCCGGGTTGAAGCACGTCGTCTGGTCCACGCTCGAGGATACCCGAAAGTGGATCCCGCTCACCGACAGCCGGTTGCCGACGCTCCACGGCCAGTACAAGGTCCCGCACTTCGACTCCAAGGGTCAGATGGACGAGGTGTTTGCCAAGGAAGCCGCGCCGACGACCTATCTGTTGGCCGCGTTCTACTGGGAGAACTTCATCCACTTCGGGATGGGGCCAAGGAAGGGCGACGATGGCGATCTGGTGCTCGCCATGCCGCTCGGTGGTGTCAAACTCCCGGGGATTGCCGCCGAGGACATCGGCCGGACCGCGTACGGGGTGTTCCGGCGGGGCGAGAGCACCGTGGGCCAGCGGATCGGCATCGCCGGCGAGGTGTTGTCGGGCGCCGAGATGGCGGCCAAGATGGGGCAGGCGCTTGGGCGGAAAATCAACTTCGTCGACGTGCCGTTCGATGTCTATCGCGGGCTCGGCTTTCCGGGCGCCGAGGACCTGGGCAACATGTTCCAGTTCCAGGCGATTCTGGGCGATGAGTTTCTCCGGACCCGCGATCCCAAGGCGTCGCGGTCGTTGAATCCCGGGTTGCTCGACTTCGACGCTTGGCTTTCAGCCAACGCCGCGACGATCCCGATCGGCTGAGCCGTCGTCCTCGAGGGGGCCGGCCGCCAGCTCCGTAACATCGGGGTTGGCGGCCAGCCACCCGAGCAAGCTCTCGCGTTCCGCCGGCGTTACCGTCCGGCCTGGTCCCCCGCCGGCAACGAACAAATCCCATCGCGGTCCGGACCCCCCACCCACCGTCAGACCAAGTCTCTCGACTTCCCGGATGCAGGCGTCCCAGAAGGTCCGGTGTTCAGCGTCCGACCACCGCTCTGGTGTCTGGAACCGAAGCCTGAAGCCGAGCTCTCGCACCGGATCGATAGCCAGTGCTTGGGTCGACACGGTGGTGACTCGAGGGCCGAAGCTCGTTACCTCCGTGAGGGTGACGTTGTGGTGCTGAATCACTTGCTCCGGCGTGAGGACGGCGTTGCCGCCGGAGGTGTGGGCATCCTCAACCAGCGTCACCGGGTAGCCGAGGGCCAGGGCCCGCCGCACGGTCGTGTCGACGCAGAACTCCGTATGCATGCCGCAGACAATCAGGCGTTCCACGGCGTGGGTCTGCAGCACCGCCTCCAAGCTGGTGCGGAGGAAAGAATCGGGGGTCGTTTTCGGAATCGTGATGTCGCCGGGTTGGACCGTCAGCCCCGTGGCGAGGCGCCAGGCGGGCGTGTCGCGTTCGAGGTAGCCTGCTTTCGCTTCGTGTTGAATGAAGATGACCGGGACGCCGGCCTGGCGGCCCTTCTCCGTGACCAGGTTGATCCGCCTGATGACGCCCTCGCAGTCGAATGCCTTGCCTTCCCCCTCGCAGAGACCCTGTTGCACGTCGATCACCAGGACGGCGCTGCCAGCCCTCGCCAGGACGTTGGGTCGTTTCATGACTCGTCCACGGAGAGCACGTTCGCGATGGCCGTCATGGTGTTCCAGTTGCGCGTCGTGGCCGGGACGCCAAAGAGCCGATCGATCGCACCGAGGTAACCGATGGCCTTCATCTGCCGCCGATAGACGCCGAAGACGAACCGGCCGTCTCTGCCGACGACTTTCAGCAGCCACGTGCCGCCGGCTGGAAAAGCAATTGGCGTTGCCGGCCTCAGGGGCGGGCGTTTAGCGAGGACGCTCACGAAGCGGACGATGTCGGGGCCGATCGGATGGCCGGCAAAGTGATCTTGCGCCACCAGTCCGACGATGTCGCGGCCTTGGCAGATCATGATCTCGGTCTCGAATGGGAGCCGGCGAGCCAAGTCGGCCCGGAGCTTGGCTTGAGCAACGGGCCGCCGGATCACGAAGGTGCCGGCGGCGCCGATGTTGACGGCATCGAGGTGGCTCAGTTGCTCGGCCAAGGCCGCAGGCCGGAAGGTTCGATGACCACCGACGTTGACCCCTCTCAACAGCGCGACGAGTGCCACGGGTCATCTCCTCCCGTTGGACGGTGGCCGCCGCGCCTGGCACGGCTCGGGTTGCGACCAGAACCGTTCCGACCCGGCTGGGCGGGGCCTTTTGTCTATCGTTGCGGCGCGCCATACCTACGCACAACCACGCTATCACCGACGTCAATTGTCATCAGGTCTTCGCCGAACTCCACCGGACCCTGGTAGTGCTGCCGCACCAGCGACAGCGTCGCCTTGGGATCCATCCGGTAGTGCGAGAAGACCGCCAGTCTAGGCTTGGCGCGCTGGAACACGAGCCCGGCCTCGACGCCATCGGTATGATGCTCCGCGATCTTCGCCGCCTGCCGCCGTGTCTGGCGGGAATTGGGCATCAGCTCGTCCGGTGGGCCAGTCAGCGACGGATCTTGCTTCGACCGCGCCACCTCGTGAATCAGCAGGTCCGCACCGGAGGCGAACGTTACCAGATTGTCGGAGGGTTTGGTATCGCCGGAGAGCACTACCGATCGACCGCGATAATCGACGCGATAGCCATATGCGGGCGCCACCAGCCCGTGGTCCACGAGAAATGCGGTGACCTTCACACCGTTTGCCTCGTAGACGACGCCTGGGCGAATATCGGTCGCGACGACACGGACACCCTCCGGTGGGAACTTCTCGTCGACGTCCCGCCGGACGTGGATATCAAAGGCCAGCGCTGCCTGGAAATGCTGCATCATGGTACGGGTTCCGACTGGCCCCCAAACCATGAGGGGGATCTTCCGACCCTGTGAAGCCCAAGGGAAGCTCAGGAGCTCGGGAAGCGAGATTACATGATCCGAATGCAGGTGCGTCAGGAACACCTTGGTCACATCTGCCGGATTAATGCCACCTCTCACCATGCCCGTGGTCATGCCTCGACCGGCGTCAAACAACAGCCGTTCAGGTCCAGCGTCGACCAGCGTACTGATCCCCAGTCGCTCGGCGTCGAACGTGGGGCCAGATGCCGTTCCGAGGAGGGTGACGCGGATAGCCGGATCGCCACTGGGGAAGGGCGTCTGCCGTACGCCAAGGTGGCCGCTGCCCACCCATGTGAGGAGACATAGCGCGACGGCCCTTGCACTCATCGGGAACTCCATACTCAGGGTGTGCGCCTAGCGGCCCCGCATAAGCTGCAGGGCCCGGTGTGAAGATGCCAGTCCAATGGCCAATCTAATCAGCGTGGTTCAACACCACCGGCAACCGCGACGTGGGCCGGGCCCAGATGAACTCGCCTAAGTCGCCGAGATTGCTCTTCAGGACCTCGTGGAACAGGAAAAACAAGGCGCTCCGTGCTTGGGTCTGAGTTCCGGCCGATACCTGCTTCGAAGCGGCCAGATGGGTGAGATAGGCGGCCACTTCGGCGGCCCCCATGGTCGTCGGGTGACGGAGTCGATGATACCGAATGAACCGGACAATCCAGCTGCTGTACGCCTGCCCGGTTCGCGGGCTTAGACGACGATACTTGATCTGGTCACGGACGGCTTGCAGGAGTAAGGATTTCGGCGGCATCTCCCAACTTCGGAATTGGGAGGTCGACGATCAAGAGCAGAAAAACGCGATTCGAGGCTAGGCCCCGAATTGCCGAAGATGATGATCGATATGCTTGTACGCCAAGATCCCCCACGACTCCCGGGTCATCGATCCGAACGCCGGATGGGTCGCCCCCACCTTAGTATCCGGCTTCGCGAACCGCCCCATCAGCTCACAAAGCCGGTCAACATCCCTCGCCATCTCGGTGGGGCTCGTCGCGAGCAATTGCGGCGCCGTCTTCGCCTTGGCCTTTGGGATCGGCAGCACATAGAGAATCAACTGCTTGAACGGCGGCCACGACAAAACCGGCAGCCCGGTGCCCAGGCCCTCCACCTCGCCCATGGCCATCCGGGCCGCATCGATCAGGTGGGTGATCATCCTCAGCGCCGTCAGCGTACCGAACTGACCTCGGGCGTCCGGCGCCACGGTCTTCAGGCGCCGAACCAGATCGGCACGATCCGTGGCATTGTTCAGCGTCTTCACTTCAAGTCCTTGACCAGCCGCTCGGCAATCCGGCCCTCGGTGGCCTCGAGTTCGAAGAAGTCGCCGGTGTTCTGATTGGTGAACACCGCCACGATCACCGGACCGCCCGGATAGAAGATGATGCCGACGTCGTTGCCCGCGTACGGCGGCCAGTCGCCGGTCTTGTGGCCGATCGACACCCCCGGCTTCCAGGCCAGCCGCTGTGGCAAGCGCGAGCTATACAACTGGCGGAGCAGCATATCCACCATCATCTGGCTGTGCTGCTTGTCCGCGTACTTGGCGTCCTTGATGCCCTCGAGCAACTGGACCATCTCGCGAGCGGTGGTCCGGCCCAGCCACTTGGTCGAATCACCCTCGAGCGCGAAGCTCCGGGCGGAGCCGGCGGCGTCCCGTGGGAACCCCTTCGTGAACACTTCCCGATCCGTCATCGCCGCGTTCTTCGGATCGGCCCGAACCCAGACTTCCCGGAACAGATCTCCGGTGGTGAACTTGAGCCGAGTCTGTTTGAATCCGAACTGGGCCAGGGTGGCATTGACCCGATCGACGCCGACTTTCTTGATCAGAATGTCGGTGGCGGTGTTGTCGCTGGTGATGATCATCTGCTCGACCAAATCCCGGATCGTCGGGTTGAGGCCGACGTCGAAGGTCTGGATCAAGCCGCTGCCGGCCCGCTGGTCCTCGGCGCGAACCAGATACCGGTCGGTGAGTTTGATCTTGCCGGCCTCGACGTCGCGAAAGACTTGGATCATGACCGGCAGCTTGATGACGCTCAGGGTGTTCATCGGAACATCGCCACGGACGTCGATCGTCTTACCTGACGGAACGTGCTTGGCGTAGATCGAGCTCTTGGCCTTCAAGCCATCGAGCATCTTGGCTACGTCGGCCTGGAGGGTCTGGGCCGCCGCTCCCGGAGCCCCGAGCAGGACGCCGAACACCACCAGCCCAGCGGACCGGATCATCGGGCACCCGCCATTGGGGCGGACTGCCGGACGGCCTCGGCGATCGGTTGCAGGGCCGCCGTGAAGTGACCGACGAACTGATCGATCGTTTCGGGCGTCATCGCGGTCGACAAGACGTACATCTGGCGGCCGGCGGTGAAGACCCCGCGGTTCAGCATCGACAAATGCATGAGCCTCAAGGCTCGCCGGTCGCCGCGGTTGGCGTCGCGAGCGTTTCGAAGCGGCGGTGCCATGAAATGAAGCTGGAGCACCGAGCCGGTCCCGGCCACGATCCCGTCGATCCCGGCGGCGGCCACGGTCTCGTTCAAACGGACCCGGAGATCGTCACCCATCTGGTTGAGCCTCGCCACGGCGTCCCGATCGAACAGCTCCATGGTCTTGAGTCCCGCCGCCATTGTGGCCGCGTTGCCGTTGTAGGTGCCCGAGTGAACGATGCCCCCGGGCCGAGTCGGATCGTACCAGGCCATGATGTCGGCGCGGCCGCCGAAGGCGCCAACGGCCAGACCACCACCGATGATCTTCCCGAAGGTGGTGAGGTCGGGCCGAATGCCGTAGCGCTCCTGAATGCCGCCGAATCCCAGCCGGAACGTGATGATCTCGTCGAGCACCAACAGGACGCCGCACTCCTTGGTGACGGCGCGGAGGCCCTCGAGAAACGCCGGCTCGGCGACAATGCCGCCGCCGGCCCCCATCATCGGCTCGACGATGACCGCCGCCAACTCGGCCTGGTGCTTCCGAATCAGCGCCGCCGTAGTGTCGAGATCGTTGAACGAGCCGAGCACGACCTCGCTCAATGCCCCGGGGGAAAGGCCGGCCGAGGCGTTGGTGCCGTACGGCGGCGCCATGGCGACGGCCACTTGGTCATGGGAGCCGTGGTAGCCGCCCTCCATCTTCATGATCTTGGGCTTGCCGGTAAACGCCTTCGCGGCCCGGAGGGCGAAGAGGGTTGCCTCGGTTCCGGAGTTGCAGAACCGGATCCGCTCAACCGACGGCACCCGGCTGCAGAGCAGCTCGGCCAGCTGCACCTGCAGCTCGTTGGCACTGCCGTGCACGGTGCCCTGGCTCTCCTGGGCCACCATCGCTTGGTGGACGGCGGGGTGGACATGCCCGTGGAGCAGCGAGGTGAAGTTGTTCAAGAAGTCGAGGTATTCGTTGCCGTCGGCGTCCCACAACCGGCAGCCCTGGCCTCGGGAGATGAACAGAGGGTAGGGGAGATGAAAGGTGCCGGTCCGGGTGTCGCCGCCGGGCATGACCCGCTGGGCGCGTTCGAACAACTGTGCAGAGCGGGTGGTCCGGCTTTGAAAGAGCGCGAGTTGCTCGTGGTCGAGGGCGGCGATCGGGTCCATCGGAATCTCGGGGTGTGGGAGAGTGTTGAAATTGTACTGCGGAACGGGGTGGGGGAACAGGGCTCGGGGCTCGGGGCTCGGCACTCGGCACTCGGCGCTAGGCACTCGGGGCTCGGGGCGGGGGGTTAACGGCGGGGTGGGGGGTACGTCTATGAAGGGGAGGGCGGAGTTGACCCTAAACTGAGGGACTATCCAATGTCGGTCAGGTTTGCGGTGTTCAGCGTAGTAGCCTTGGTCGTGGTCGGGTCGGCGGAGGCACAGCGGCCGTGCTCGGCTCGGGACCGGGTTCGGGATCGAGCGGAAGACGTCCGGGATCGTCGGGAGGATCGCCGCGACCGGGCGGAGGATGTCCGGGACCGTCGGGAGGATCGGCGCGACCGGCGCCATGTCGGTGGCGTGCCCGACCGGATCGAGGACCGGGTCGACCGGCGGGAAGACCGGTGGGACCGGCGAGAGGACGTCCGAGACCGGCGGGAAGATCGGCGCGATCGGCGGAGCTGCGGGGCGTAATCGCCGGGCGCGATCGAAAGGGCGGTTTCGAGGGGCGGGCTTGAGGTCCGCCCCTCGTTGCGTTGCGCCCTGGCGGGCCGGAGGTTCGGGACCGACATTCTAGCTCGGCAATCGGGGCTCGGCACTCGGCACTCGGCACTTAGGCATTGGAGGGGGCATGAGGATTTGGTGGGCGGGGGTGTTGAGTCTGGTTTGGGCCCGGTCGGCTGGGGCGCAGGTGGATTACTCGAGGGCGGAGCGGCTGCTCCCGTGGAATACCAGCCGGCTGGTGTCGGGGGACTCGGTGCGGCCGCAGTGGTATCCGGACGGGAACCGGTTTTGGTATCGCAACAAGACGGCCACCGGGGCCGAGTATGTCGTGGTCGATCCGGTGCGGAGCAGCCGGTCGCTGCTGTTCGACAACGGCCGGTTGGCGGCGGCGATGAGTGTGGCGCGAGACACGGCGTATGATCCGAGCCGATTGCCGTTCGCTTCGTTCAAATTTGGAAACGACGGCCAGAACGAACGGGAAATCGAGTTCACTGCGAGCCGAAAGAGATTCGTCTGCGACATTGCCGGGTACCGGTGTACGGTTTCCGATACCCTTCCAAGCGAGGTGCCGTTCGTCCTGTCTCCCGACAAGAAGTGGGAGGCGTTCATCAGCAAGCACAATGTCTGGGTCCGGCCCCGCCGTGGAAAAGACTCGACTCAGCTGACGACCGACGGGGTCGAGTACTGGGGGTATGGCCTGACGATGCCCCGGCCGAGCGATTTGGTGCGCCCGCAGCCGAGGCGACCGATGATGCGATGGTCGCCGGACTCGAAGAAACTCGCGGTGTGGCGGCAGGACGAGCGGCGGGTCGAGCACCTGCACTACATCTCGATGACGTCGCAGCGCCCGAAGCTCTACAGCCAGCCGTACGCGCTGCCCGGCGACAGCGTGGTCCCGGTCCCGACGCTGCACCTCATCGATGTCGGCACCAAGGGCAATGTCGAGGTTCGGCTCAGCCCAATGCCGGCGCAGCTGAACACCACCGGCTCGGCTCGCGACTCGGTTTGGAATGAGGCCGGAGACAAGGTCTACGTCAGTGCTCTGTCTCGGGGGTCGAAGCGAACCTGGCTGACCGCGGTCGACGCGGCAACCGGATCCCAGACGATCGTGGCCAGTGACAGCATGGCGACGTTCGCGGAGTGGTCGCCACCGACCGATCCGCAGACTTGGTACACAAGCCGGGACGGGCAAGACATCTTCTGGTGGTCGGAGCGCGACGGGTGGGCCCATTTCTATCGGTATGGCGCTGATGGCAAGGTCAAGAACCGGCTGACCGAGGGCCCCTGGTTCTCGAGTGCGATCCACTACGTGGATGAACTTGCCAAACAGGTTTACTTCACCGCTCGGGGCCGCGAGCCCGGCCAGTTCTGGTACTATGCCAAGCTCTACCGGGTCAACTACGACGGCTCCGGGCTCGCGCTGCTGACGCCGGAAGACGCCCACCACGACATCGAGTTTTCGCCGAGCGGCAAGTACCTCGTGGATTCGTACTCCCGGATCGAGTCGGCTTCGGTGACGGTGCTCCGTTCGGCGCTCGACGGCCGGGTGATCCGGACGCTCGAAACCGCCGATATCAGCCGCCTCAAAGAAGTCGGCTGGCAGCCCGGCCGAGTGTTTACCGCCACGGCGCGCGACGGGGTCACCGATCTCTACGGCGTGATGTATCTACCCCCAGGGCTCGACAGCACCAAGAAGTATCCGGTCATCAACAACATCTACCCCGGGCCCCAAGTAGGCAGCGTGGGCACCTGGAGCTTCAAATCGGGCGGCGAAGCATTTGCGCTCGCGCAGCTCGGGTTCGTGGTGCTCCAGATCGATCATCTCGGAACCCCGATGCGCTCGAAGGCCTTCCATGACAACTACTACGCCAACTTCACCGACAACGGGCTTCCCGATCATATCGCGGTCATCAAGCAACTCGGCGCCCGGTACCGGTTTCTCGACCTCGACCGGGTTGGGATCTTCGGTCACTCCGGCGGCGGGTTTGCCTCGGCCGACGCGATGTTCCGGTATCCCGACTTCTTCAAGGTGGCGGTGTCGTCGAGCGGCAACCACGACAACCGGAGCTACAACATCTATTGGTCCGAGAAGTATCAGGGCCTAATGACGCGGGACACCCTCCGGAAGACCGACAACTACGAGAGCTCCGCCAACGGGACCTACGCCAAGAATCTCAAGGGCAAGTTGTTCTTGATGACAGGTGACATGGACGACAACGTCCACCCGGCCATGACGGTGCAAGTCATCGACGCCTTGATCAAGGCCAACAAATCGTTCGACTATCTGGTGCTCCCGAATCGGGCCCACAGTTTGAACGAGCCATATGTGATTCGGCGCCGGTGGGACTACTTCGTCGAGCACTTGGCCGGCCTCACGCCGCCGAACAACTACGAGATCGTCCGGCCGACCGAGCCGTGGGCCACGGCGCCGGTACCATGACAACCTATGCTCGGAAGCTCGGGCTCTTCAGCGGAACGATGGCGGTCATCGGCGGGATCATCGGCTCGGGGATCTTCCTCAATCCGCCGATCGTGGCCCAGCGGGTCGGGACCAGCGGATTGGTGCTCGGCGTCTGGACGTTAGGTGCGGTCGTGGCGATTGCCGGGGCCTTCATTTTCGCCGAGTTGGGGCAACGGCTGCCGAAGGCCGGTGGGCAATACGCCTACTTGCGGGAGGCGTTCGGTCCGTTGGCCGGCTTCATGGACGCCTGGGCCATGTTGCTGATCATCGCGACCGGCGCCATTGCCGCGGTGTCGTACACGTTCGCCACCTATCTCTCGTCTCTGGTCGGATTCCCGGCCGGGGTGACGCCGTACCTCGCGGTCGGGGCGATCTGGGTCCTGACGGCGGTCAACGTCTTCGGGGTCACCTGGGGTGCTTGGGTCCAGAATCTCTTTACGGTCCTCAAGCTCGCGGCGATCGGCGGGCTGGTCGTCGTTGCATTCCTCGGCGACACCCAATCCTTGCCGGCCGCCGCCACGACGGTGACGGCGCCGGCCAACCTCTGGCTGGCCGTGTCGGCCGCGTTGGTTCCGGTGTTGTTCTCGTACGGCGGCTGGCAACAGACCAACAACATCGCCGAAGAGTTCATCGATCCGACCCGGGTGCTGCCGAAGGCCATTTTGGCGGGTGTGGTGGTGGTCGTGTTGGCGTACCTATTGGCGAACCTGGCCTACCTCAAGGCGCTTGGCCCCGGGGGGTTGGCTGCGAGTGAGGCCCCGGCGGCGGAGACGATGGCGGTATTCCTCGGCGCGGCCGGGCAGCGGTTCATCAGCGCCGGGATCGTGGCGTCGACGTTCGGATTCCTGGGTCTGACGATTCTCGCGGCTCCCCGGGTCTATCAGGCGATGTCTCGGGATGGGTTGTTCTTCGACTGGTTTGCGAAGTTGCATCCGCGGTATCAGACGCCGACGGCCGCCCTCGTCTTTCAGGGGGCCTGGGCGACGGCGCTGGTTCTGACCAACGCCTACGCTCAACTGCTCGACTACGTGGTCTTTGCCGACTGGATCTTCTTCGGCTCGACCGGGCTCGCGTTGGTGGTGATCCGGAGGCGGACCCCGGCGACCACGGGGTTCCAATGCCCGGCGTTTCCGGTCACGGTCACCATCTTCGTGGCGGCGGCGGCGTATGTCGTCTTTGGCTCGATCACATCCAATCCGCCCAATGCGCTTCGGGGTGCGCTCCTGCTCTTGCTGGGCGTTCCGGTGTATCTCTGGAGAGCCAGGGTGGCGGCGGCTCGGTAGCGCGAGCCGGCTTTCAGGCCCGGCCGATCCGGAGCCAAACCGCCGCGACCCACGCCAAACCGACGATCACGGCCGAATAGATCAGTGCCACCGGATCATCGACCAGGCTGACCGCGAGGACGACGGCGAGCAACAGCACGAAGGCCACCACCGGCAGCGGATAGAGGGGCATCCGGAATCCGGCCGGGGGTCCGTCTCGCCGCCGGAGGACGACCGCGCCGAAAAAGAGGGCACCGAGGATCGGATAGAACGAGAAGACCACGAGCCGGATCAGGAATTCATACCCGCCGAGGAGGCTTAAGACCGTCGCCAGGGCACCATGGAGCAAGATCGCGGCCCAGGGGGTTCCCGCTCCCTTCGACAGCACCGCGAACCGGGGGAAGAACAGCCGGTCGTTGGCGAGCCCGAAGGTGACCCGCGGGTGACTGACCAGTTGCGCCATACCGCACGAATAGGACGAGAGCAGTACCATCCCGGCCACCAGCAGGGCGCCGGTCCGGCCCACCAGGGCGTTCATGGTATCGGCGGCGACGGCGGTCGAGGCCGCAAGCCCCTGGAAGCCTAACGTTTTGCCGTAGGCGGCGTTCAATAAAAAGTAGATTCCGACGACGATCGCGGTGCCGAGGAACAGGCCTCGAGGAATGTTCCGGGCGGGATTCTCGACATCACCGGCAAGGGTGATCTGGCAGCTGCCGTCGAAGGCCCAAATCACGGCGACCACGGCGGCGATCAGCGCACCCGGACTTCCGGCGCCGGCGGGTAACGCCGCGGCCACGGGCTCCGTCCCCGACAATGCGAAGGCGGCAGCGACCACGAGGCCCATCGCGATCAACTTGGCGATGGTGGCGGCGCCGATGAACCGGGACGCGATCCGCGTCGATGCCATTGCCAGTCCGGTATGGAGCGCGATGACCAGGGCCGTGATCATCCGCCGCGCGGATTCGGACAGGGGTGTGAAGACGGCGGCGTAGTCCGCGAACGTCCGGGCGACGGCCGCGATCGATGCCGGCGATACCAGCATCAGCCAGGTCACCCCGAACACGAAGGCCATCCGGTCGCCGTAGATCGCCTTGGCAAGGGCGTACTCCCCCCCCGCGCCCGGCACCCGCACCGCGAGTTCGGCGGCACAGAGTCCGCCCGCCGTCGCGAACAAAGCGCCGATGATCCAGATCACCACGGTCGTCCCGGGCGTTCCCGAGTTTGCGGCAATCAGCGACGGGACCCGGAAGATCGCGGTGCCGATCGTGATGCCGACCAAGATGAGCCCGAACCGGCCCGCCCCGATGACTCGGGGTAGCGGGCTCAGCTCGGCGGCGGGTGAAGCCATGGCGGAGTGGTCGATGTTTCCTCTGATCAACGAACCGGGACGAGCGGCAACACGATTCGCGACGGCCGGCTCGCGTCTCGATAGATCGCCACTCGTGGCGGTGGATTGGGGATCACCTTTCGGTGGGTATCGCGATCGGCGCCCTGGACCGTGACCCGAATCCGGTGCCCCGCTTGGAACCGTTTGGCGGTGGGGAGCAGGTCGAACACCAACTCGGCCGGGGTCTTCGGTAGCGGGGTCGTGGCACCGACCTGACTCGACGGCCAGGGGAGGCCGAAGTTTCGGTAGGGCGGGGTGCCGAGTTTCCGATGGGAGGCCCGGAGCACCCCTTCGGTGACGTAGGTGGACCGCCCCGACGGCTCGACATCCTCGAGATAGACCATGGCGTCGACGTCGCCCGCCGATGACGTCACCCAGAGGTGGATGACGGGGTGGCCGATCACTTCGAGTGGGTCGGTGAGGGCCTCGGTTGTGTAGGTGAAGCCTTTGGCGTCGTTCGCGGCCAAGTCGGGGTAGCCGATGGCCCCGCCGTAGGTATTGGCCCAGCGGTTACCCTTGCCTAACGTTGCCGTCGTGTCGATCACTTGACTGTCGGCGGAGACCCGGGTGACCGGCGGCTCCCGCATCAGCCGCCCGGGCTGGCCTTCGCGGAGGAAGAAATTGGTCGGCTTGGCCTCGGCCAGCGGCCAGGTCCGGGCGGTTCGCCACTCCCGGCCCGCCGGAGCATCGATGACGTAATACTTGATCGGCGGCTCGCGGTCGATTCCGTTGTCGACACCCTTGAGCCAGCGGTCGAACCAGCGAATCTGCTCGGCGGCGAGGTTGAATCCGTCGGTCTGGCCGTGGAACCAGGGGCCGACCACCAGTTTCTGGGGCACCGTGAGGTTGGCGAACCACAAGAATGCATCCCGGGGAAAGGCATCGTACCAGCCGGCCAATCCGTAGATGGCCACTTTGGAGGCATTGATCTGCTTGAGGTAGGTCGCGGGTCCCCGTTCCAGAAAGATCGGCTTGCCGGACTTGGGGTCGAGGCTGTTCCGGTACGGCACCCCGCTCCACATCTCGTACATGTCGCGATTGACCCGGTGGCCCACGATGGCCGAATCCCGCATGGCCATTCCGTTCGGCCCGTCGACGGGCGCGACGCCCTGGAAGTTCATCGCACCCCAGGTGAACTTCTCGCCGCTGTCGAGCTGGTGAGTCAGGTTCTGCCACTGGCTGAAGAAGTCGTCCCGGAAGACGCCGCCGGGATAGATCATCGGATACCACTCGAACACGTACATCTCGGGGAAGATCGCGGCGAGGTGCGGGGGAGCCGTGCTCGCCGTGAAGAGCTGGGTGATGCCGAGGTACGACCGGCCGACCATGCCGATCTTACCGGTGGACCACGGTTGGGCGGCGAGCCACTCGGTAATCTCGTAGGCGTCCTTGGTTTCCTCGGGCATGAAGAAACCCTGCTGGGTGCCGAACGATGCCCCGCCGCCCCGGGTGTCGACGGCGGCCACGATGTAACCCCGGCTCATGATTTCCCCGGCGCTCCGTCCGAATCCCTTGACGTAGTCGATCAAGGAGTCGTTCCGGAAGAAGGCCCGGTTGTACCGGTGATGGGTCCAGACGACCGGGAGTTTTTCCTGGTGGAGCACCCCGGCTTTCGTGGGACGGAGGACGTCGACGGCGAGCCGAATGCCGTCGCGCATGGTGACGTACTCGGAGGTCCGCCGGTAGCCATCGTAGCTCGGGGCTTGGGCGCCGAGTATGGCGGGGACCAGGATCAAGGCGAGAACCAGACGGAATGGTTGGATCATTGCAGACCTCGGGGTTGGAGCACTTCCAGGAGCGCGCTACGAAGGTCGGACATGGCAAAGGGTTTGGTCACGAGCGCATCGGCCGCGGCCAGGTTTTGCCGGTCTTCGATGTAACCGGAGCAGATCACCACCGGCAGGCCGGGTCGCTCCTGTTTGATCCGGGCCAGCACCTCGGCGCCGGAAAGGCCCGGCATCGACAGATCGACGATCGCGACGGCAACTTCGGGGTGCCGCGCCAGCAGGGCAAGCCCGTCCGCCCCGTCACTGGCCACTAGGGTCGTGAAGCCGAATCGGGTGAGGATCCGTTCCGCGGCGGCTCGTACCATGGGTTCGTCGTCGATCACCAAGGCGGTTCGGCCCGCGAATTCTCGGATGGCCCAGAGGTCCGGGCTGGCGGCCGTGAGAGGGACGACGTCCTCCACCATCGGGAGCCGGAGGCGGAAGGTGGTGCCGTGCCCCAGCTTCGATTCACAGTCGAGCGACCCACCCAAGTCGCGGATGATGCCAAATGCCGTCGCCAAGCCGAGTCCGGTCCCTTGTCCGGGAGCCTTGGTTGAGAAGAACGGCTCACCGAGCCGGTTCTTCACCTCGTCGGCCATGCCGACCCCGTTGTCTTCGATGGTGATGATCGCCTGCGTGGCGCTCGGATCCGCGGTCACCTGGACCCGGAGTCGCGGCTCGGCGGTATCGACCATGGCGTCCCGGGCGTTGATACAGAGGTTGAGAATGACCTGTTCGAGATCGCTCCGCCTGGCGCGAACCACGATCGAGGCGTCGGCCGGGACTTCCTCAATGAGATAGCGTCGCTCGAAGGTTCGGCGGCAAATTTGGAGCGCCTCGGTAGTCAGGGCCATGAGATCGACCGGCTCGTGCGCCCCTGGTCTTTCCCGGCGGACCAGTTGCATCAACTGACGAACCAATTCGGCCGCACTGATCGCAGCTCGGTGGGCGTCTTCGATCTCGGGCTTGATGTCGTCGCTTACGACCTGGCGCGCGTGCTCGAGGTTGGGCAGGATGGCGGCCAGCATGTTATTGAAGTTGTGGGCGATCCCGGCCGCCAAAAGACCAAGCAGCTCCTGGCGCTGCGCGGTCCGAACCTGGTCGGCCATCTGGTGACGCTCGGTGACGTCCTGAATGAAGCCGTTGAAGAGGATCCCCTCCGGTACCAGGGCCCCCCGGCTCCGGGCCTCGACCCATCGCCACTGGCCCGGCTCGCGTTCGATCCGGAACTCCCGCTCGTACAATCCGGCGTTGGGTTCGGTTGAGCCGGAATGCACCGCGGTGACCGCCTCGACGATGCCGGCGACCACGCTCGGTAAATCATCCGGATGGATCTTCGACCAGACTTCTTGTGGGTTGGCGAGGGCGGTCTTGGCGGCGACCCCAAAGACGGTCTCGAGCTGGGCGCTGGCGTAGGGAAACGCCTCAGATCCGTCCGGCTGAATCAGGTATTGATAGAGGACACCAGGTACCGCTCCGGTGATCCGTTCCAGGAAGGTTCTGGACTGCTCGAGGCTTCGGGTCACCTCGACTTGGGCCGTGATATCCGCGAAGGTTGCGACGACTCCGGTAAGCGCCCCGGTCGGGTCCCGGAGCGGGACGGTATTGATCGAGAGCCACGTCGGTTTGTCGTCCTCGGTGGCGACACCGACGACCTGATCGTGACAGGACTCACCGGTTCGGAGCGTTCGTTCCGAAGGAATCTCATCCGGCGGGAGGGGCAATCCGTCCGGCCGGATCAGGTGCCAGGACGGGCTGATGGGATGCCGGCCCTGCATCTCGCCCAGGGTCAAACGAAGGATCCGTTCGGCGGCCGGATTGGCGGTGAGAATAGCCCCGGTCGCGTCATGCATCACGACGCCCGCCGCCATGGCCTCGATGGCGGCGCGAAAACCCGTCTCAATTCCGGTGTGGTCGGGTTTGGCGAACGGGTCCATTGGTCGGCCGGTTGGGGGGCGGTTCCAATCTGCGGGGTCCAAGCCCCTCGATCAACTCGTGCGGGGCTACTCGACTCTTCGGAGTACCGCGAGGAGGTCCTTCCCGTACCGGGCTGCCTTGGCCGGTCCGATCCCGTAAATCCCCTCGAGGGCAGCCAAGGTGCGCGGCTTCAACTCCGCGAGCTCACGAAGAGTTCGATCACTGGCCACGACGTAGGGCGGCACCCCACCGGCCCGGGCCAGCTCGAGCCGGCGGGTTCGGAGGGCCTCGAACAGGGCCGCGTCAGCAGGATCGAGGTCCGGGGTGGCGGCGGTTTTCCGCTTCGACCCGCCCCCTCCGGCCCGGGTCTTCGGCCGGGCGGTTTCGTCGGGAGGCAGCAACACCCGAACCGGCCCCTCCCCAAACAACACGGCCTTGCCGGCCGGCGTCAGCAGGACCATCGGCCGGTCGCCGGTGGTGAAATCCACCCATCCGGCGGTGACGCAGCGGCGGAGGAGCGCGAGAATCCACTCCGGGCTTTTGTCCTTGAGGACGCCGAACGTCTTGGTGGCGTCGAGGCCCGAGCGCGCTAACCGCGGATCGGGCAGACCAGCCAGCAAGTTGAGTGCGGCCTGGAGCCCGAATTTGTCGTGGGTCCGCGCCACGGCACTCAGGGCCTTCCGGACCGTGATGGCGGTGTCGGCCGCGTTGGCGGCCTCCGGCTCGTCGAGCGCCGTGCAGGTGTCGCACCGCCCGCATCCCGCCAGGGTCTCGGCTTCATCGCCGAAGTACCGGAGGATGGCGTCGTGGCGGCAAGTACCCCCCTCGGCCCAGCGCATCAATTCCAGAAACATCGACCACCGATGCTGGACCCGGGCGGGGTCGGGGGTTTCGCCTTCGTTCGGCGATTCGAGCAGCCGGCGCCGAAGGGGAAGATCACCCGGGCTCGTACAGAGGAGACCGATGGCATCGGCGCCGTCGCGTCCGGCCCGGCCCACCTCCTGATAGTAGGCCTCGATCGATCCGGGCGGAGCCAAGTGAATCACCGCCCGGACGTCGGCCCGGTCGATGCCCATGCCGAAGGCGTTCGTGGCGACGATCACTTCGAGCTTGCCGTCTCGAAACCGCTGCTGAGCCTTTTCGCGGACGCCGCCATCGAGCCCGGCATGGTAGGCGGCAGTTCGCCACCCGGCTGACTTGAGTCGATCGGCCTCGTCCTCCGTTTTTCGGCGGGTCGGGGCGTAGATGATGGCGCTGCCGCGGCCGGCGCCCGGGGTCCCGATCGCTTCTCGGAGTGTCTCGTCCACCGCCCGGCTCACTTCCGCCGCGGAGCGGGTGTCCCGGACCCTCAAGCCGAGATTGGGCCGGGCAAAGCCGCGCACCAGCTGCGGGGTGTCGGCCGGGAGGCCGAGCCGGGCCAGGATCTCATCGCGGACGATCGGGGTGGCGGTGGCGGTGCAGGCCAGCACCCGAGCGCTCGAAAGGTCGGCCACCAAATCGCCGATCTGGAGGTACTCGGGCCGGAAATCGTGGCCCCATTCGCTGATGCAGTGCGCCTCATCGACGGCCACGAGGGGGCAATCGAGATCGCGGGCCAGTCCGCGGAACCCGGGAAAGGCCAGCCGTTCGGGCGCGACGTACGCGATGGCGTACTCGCCCCGCGCCAGGCCGGACATCCGGCCTCGAACCTCCTCGGAGCTCAAAGTCGCTGCCAGGAAGGTGGCTGAAACCCCCATGGATTGGAGCGCGGCCACTTGGTCGTGCATCAACGACACCAGCGGCGACACCACCAACGTGGTACCGCCGAGCACCGTGGCGGGGAGTTGGTAAATCAGACTCTTGCCCCCGCCGGTCGGGGCCACGAGGAGGAGCCGGCGGCGCTGAATGATCGTCTCGACCGCTTCCCGCTGCCCCGGCCGGAATGCCGTGTAGCCCAAGCGGGCCAGCGCGGCGTCGAGATCGGGAGTGGTGATGGTGACGGTCATGGGGGCGCAAACATCGCCGGGTCCGCCGGCGAAATGCAACTCAGGTTCCTATAAACGCGATTTCACGATGAGTGACTTTGGAGCGCCTAACGAGGCCGGCTCGAACGCTGCCCCAAGGGTTCTGTCCCTCATTCCGCCGGGCCCGGTTGGGCCGCCCGCCGGGCCTCGGCGAGGTACCCCGGCTGGAGATCGAGGAGGTGGCCGAGTTTCCGAAACAAGTGGCTCTCCTGATCCGCGACCCGCCCGTCGGCGAGCGCGACGCCCCACATGATTTCGGCGAGCAGCATCCGCTGACCGAGATCGAAATGCTCCCGAATCACCCGGGTAAAGCGAAAATCGTCGATGGCTTGCGTCCGCTCGTGTTCGGCGAGGGACAGGAGCTCCGCGATCGTGGCGGGATCAAGGTCGAAGTGGCGCACCAGCGCCGCCTCGACCTGAGCCCGTTCCGCCCCGGAGAACTCCCCGTCGGCATAGGCCAGTTGGATCAGGAGGGCGGCAGCCGCCACCTGGATTTCCGGTGGTCGAGCGGCTTGAATCGAGGGCGAAGTCGCCGCCGCTTGGCCGGTGATCAGTTCCTTGAGGGTCCGTAGCATCAGAAATCCCGACTGCCTAAGTGAAACGGTTGACCGCATCGATGGCGGAAGCCAGCCTGGCGGCACCGGTGCCTCGGACTTCCGCGGCCTTGAATCCAAACTCTAAGAGCGTGTTCTGGAAAGCGGTATGCATGGCGATGCGCGAAGCCGGCCGGTCCCGAACCCCGTCGGCGACCCACGCCAGGTCAATGTCGCACAACAAGTATAGCGTCGGCGGATACCGCCGGATCGTCGCCTCGATCCAGGACGGGACCGTGCCATAGTAGTGTCTGGCGTAGACCACGGTACTCACCAAATCGGTGTCGAACACGAGAAAGCCGCCGTGGTGCCCCGCCAGGGCGGCCTGCTCGGCGGCGGCTTGCCCGCGCGCGATCGGCTCGACGTCAGCCGCCGTCAGCACGCCACCCTTGGCTTCGGCATACGGTCGCGAGAACTCCGGGACCCAGGTCGTTCCGAAGTGGCCGGCCAGGGCCTCCGCCAACGTGGTCTTGCCGGTCGACTCCGACCCGGTCAGGACGATGCGACGAGGGAGCGACGCCATTGAACCAATCCGCTGACGGCCAGTCCCCAGAACACCGCATACTGAAGGGCGGTCGGGTACTCGCCTCGAAACACGAAGAACGGCACCGACGCGGTGTTGACCCCGATCCAGACCCACCAGGTCTCGAGATACTTCCGGGCCATCATCCACTGCCCGATCATCGACACGACCGAGATCGAGGCGTCGAGATACGGCTGCTGCCCGGGAGTGTAGGTCGCGAGCGCCCAGCCGAGGGCGGTTGACCCGAGGACCGCGCCCGCCGTCAAGCCGAGGGCCAAGCCCCGGGGAATCTTGGTGACCGGGAGCCGGCCCTGCTCGGTGCCGCCCCGCAGCCACTGATACCATCCGTAGAGTGAGATCACGAAGAAGAAGACCTGCAACGCCATCAGGGCGAACAGCTGGCCCTTGAAGAAGAGGTAGGTGTAGAGCCCGACGTTGACGAGGCCGGTGGCCCAGCCCATCACATTCTGGCGAGCGTTCAGAAAGACCGAGACGATGCCAAAGACGACCGCAATAACCTCGATCGTTCTCACCGAACGACGGAACCCAACGTGTCGTGGTGCCCGCTCAGGAATTGGCGAAGGTACGACCCGATATGATTTCGCGACTCGAAACCCGCGGCCTTGGCGGCCCGATCCTCGTCCTCAGCGGACACCTTCGAGGGCTCGGCGTAGTGCTGGAGGTCGCGATAGAATCCGATGGTAAACGAATCCCAGGCCGCCCCCGTGATCTTGGTGAAAATGAAATTGCCGGCCCGGCCGATCCGCTTCAGAAAGTCATTTTCCATGGCCCGTTCCGCCAGCAGCGAATCCCGCTTGCCGGCCAAGGCCTGGAACACTTCCAGGTGGAAGTACCCCGCCCGATCGGCCGCGGCTTCCAATTCCGCCACCGGGGGGCCGTTCACGTAGAGCTCTTCCTGCCACGCGACCCACTCCGCCAGCTGCCGCTCGTAGGCCGCTTCGTCGAACTTCACCCGTCGCGCCGCCGCCGGCCAACGTCGGGCCCGTTCGGTGCCGAAGTGTTCCGCCACGCTCCCGATCGGCACCAGCAGCAAGAGGTCCCATTGGTCGCCTTGGGCGTGCCGCATCAACACGGGCCGGGCTTCGCCCGCGGCCTCGAAGACCGGCATCCTGGCTTTGACGGCGTCGATCAGATGGAGCAAGTGTCCCGGCGCCGCTCGCATGAAGACGGCTTGGTAGGCGGTTCCCGGTGCGGCCGCGAGGCTCGCGGCAAACAGGAGCGACGTCAGTGGCGGCATGATCTCAATCGTCGTCGAAGGGTTGTTCGCGCCGGGTTTCCGGCGGGCGATATTCGGTCATCCGGCGGAGCAACTCAGCCGGGCTTTTACCAACCACCAGCCGGCCCCGCTGCGTTTCCACAAAGAAACGATCGAGTACCGGATCGGGCGCCAGGCCGACCAGCCGGGAATAGTACTCGCCCTCGTCGAGGAGGCCGAGCGGCTGCTCGGTTCCGCGGCCGGCGGACCGGTCAAAGATCTCGAGGGCGGCCTCGATCGAATCGAAACCCCCGGGCAAGGCCAGGTAGCCGTCGGCCAGCGAGGCGATGATCGACCGTTGCTCCTCGCTCGATCCGGCTTCCCGCCGTTCGGTCAGATCCGGCCGGACCGGGAGATCCGAGGCGACCACCACGCCCACGAGCCGCCCACCGGTTCCGGCCACCGCCTCCGCCACGGCCCCGGCCGCGCCCACGGCCGAGCCGTCGAACACCAGGGTAATCCCGTTCTCGCCGAGGAGCCGCCCGACCCGGTGGCCGGCACTCAACTCGTCGGGCCCCGCCACCTCGGCGGGACTCGTGACCACCGCAAGGCGCCGAATCATCGTTAGGCGGTTGCCTCGAGGATCCAGGACCGCATCGGGCCCCGGACCGTACCGCCCGCCATCAGCGGCGCGAAGGTCCGGCCGGCGGCCTCGATGAGGCTCGCCTTGCCGGCGGCGGTCAACTTCGCCAGCATCGGGCCGATCGGCGTGCCCGTGAAGGCCCGGAGGGTTTCCGGAACCCCGCCCTCGAAGACCAGGTCGCGGGTTTCCGCCACCACGCCGGCCGACTGAAAGCCGACCTCCCGGGCCCGGCCGGCCAGATCCTCACCGGTCCAGCGGGGGAACGGAATGTTCATGAAATCGGCGAGCTCGGGGAGTGCCGCCAGCCGGAGGGCCTGCTGGAGGGCAAAGAACACGGTGCACTCCTCCGGTTGGCACCAGACGCTCAGGCCAAGCCGCCCGCGAGGCGTGAGAACCCGGCGCATTTCCGTCAGAGCCGCTCTGGCATCGGGGAAGAATTGCAGTCCCTGTTGGCAGGTGACGAGATCGAAGCTCTGGTCGGGATACGGCAGCGGGGCCGCTGGGGAGATCGTATAGGCAATCGGCGCGCCGCCCTCGACCGGTGGCTTCGATTCCGCCCGGGCGATCATCGTCGGTGACGAATCCGAGGCCGCGACGATTCCGGTCGGGCCGAGTACCCGAGCCAGAACCCGGGCCACGGTGCCGGGGCCGCACGCCACATCCAAGGCACGGACTCCGGGTTCCGGCGCCATCCGGTGCACCAGCGCCTCGGCCCACGGGTTGAACAATCGGGGCACCAGATAGTCGTCATAGCCCTGCGGGACCGTTTCGTCGGAGAACCCGAACTCCGGGGCGCCGGTCACGGAATCGGCTCGCGATTCTTCGGGACAATGACCGCCGGGACGTTCCGGGCCCGGATCGTGGCGTTGAACCGCTCGACGTCCTCCCCGATGATCCGCCGGACCCGGGCCGCGATCGGCGCCCACTCTTTCTCGAGATCACCATACCGGGTTCGCATGCCGAGCGTCACCGGCCGGTCGGTGCCGTCGATGGCCGCCACCAGATTCAGATATTGGTCGTTCAGTCCGTTTCGGAAATTGATGACGTCCTGGAACGTTCGGGCCCGGGCGTTGATCATGACACCTTCGACCGAGTCGATCGCCGCCGTCAACGCGCGACCCGCAGTGGCCACCGAATCGCCGTCCGGTTGGCCGGTGGTGCGGTCCGTCAGGGTCTTGATCTGGTCGCGGATCGAACGGAGCGTGACGACCCGGCGATGGATCTCATCGACCCGCTCCGTCGCTCGCGCCAGGGCCTCCTGCTGGCCCCGAATGTCGGCGGCGGTCGGATTGGTCCGCGGGTCGGCCACGACGTCGAAGCTCTTGGTGGCGGTTTCCTTGCCGATCGTGAGCCGGACTTGATATCGGCCCGGGGCGACCCGGTATCCGTTGGCGGCGGTTCCGGATTCGGCACCGAACACCCCCGTGAGCCTCGTGGGCGCCTCGCGGCGAAGATCCCAGATGACCCGGTTGAATCCGGACTTGACGGTGAGCTTGCCGCCCTCGGCCGGTTTGGCGTCAGTGGCGAAAGTCCGGACCACCGCGTTGTCGGCGTCGAGGATCTCGAGCTTGGCGGTCGTCGTGGTATCGACGGTCGGCGCCCGAAACGAAATCAGCGCACCCTGCGGGGCGTTCTTCCCCATGCCGGGCACGGTCCCGTTGCTGCCGAGCGCCGTGCGGACGGTGGTCCGGGGTTGGAATAGCGTGAGGCCGGTCGTCCCCCCGGCGGCGATCAGACTCCGAATCGGGGTGATGTCGTCGAGAATCCAGAAGGCCCGCCCCTCGGTCGCGATGACCAAGTCGCCTTGGTGGACCCGGATATCAGTGACCGGGACGGAGGGCAGGTTGAGCTGAAGCCGCTGCCACGCCCCGCCGCCGTCGTAGGAGACGAAGAAGCCGGTTTCGGTGCCGGCATAGAGCAGGTTCCTGACGGTCGGATCTTCCCGGACCACCCGAACTGGATCGCCGTCTTGAAGCCCGTTCACCAGCCGGGTCCATGAGGCGCCGTAGTCGGTGGTCTTGAAGATGTGCGGCGTGTTGTCGTTCCACTTGTACCGGCTCACGGCGACGAACGCGGTGGCCGGGTCGAATGGTGAAACCTCGATCATGTTGATCAACGACTCGGGCAAGCCCTTGGGTGTCACGTTGGTCCAGGTCTTTCCACCGTCGCGGGTAACCTGCACCAGTCCGTCATCGGTGCCGGCCCACAGCACGTTGGCGTCATGGGGTGACTCGGCCAAGTAATAGAGCGCGCCGTAGACTTCGCCGCCGGCCCCTTCGTTGGAAATCGGGCCGCCGCCGGCTCCCTGTTTGGTGCGGTCGTTCCGGGTCAGATCGGGACTGATGGCCACCCAACTCTGGCCCCGGTCGGAGGAGCGGAACAACACATTGCTTCCGTGGTAGATCACCTTCCGGTCGTGTACGGAGGTGACGATCGGGCTCGACCAGTTCCACCGGTACTTGGTCAGATTCGACGGTTCCGCCAGGCCGAGAAACGGGTAGGCCATCACGTTGGTTTCGGCCTTGAGAACCCGGTCGTACTCGGTGATGATCCCGCCGTAGCAGTTGCCGTAGAGATACCGGGGGTTGGCCACATCGAACGCCACGTGGGCGCTCTCACAGCCGCCGGCGGAGTGGAACTCGTCGTTCCCGATCCCGGGGCCCATCACCGCACTCGGAATGGCCACCGACGAATTATCCTGCTGCCCGCTATAGAGCCAATAGGGGTATTGGTTGTCCACGCTCACCCGATAGAACTGGGCGGTCGGCTGATTCATGATCGACGACCAGGTAGCGCCGCCGGTAAACGAGATGGCGGCGCCACCGTCATCGGCCTTGGCGAGGTTCATCGGATTGGCGGGATTGATCCAGAGATCGTGGTTGTCACCGTGGACGTCGGCCACGGTCGTGAAACTCTTCCCGCCGTCGATCGACTTCATGAGCGGCGCGTTGATGACGTAGACCACGTCTGCGTTGGTGGGGTCGGCGGTGACTCGCATGTAGTACCAGGGCCGGGCATGGAGCACCCGGTCGCTGTTGACGAGCCGCCAACTGTCCCCGCCGTCGTCGGAACGGTAGAGGCCCCCTTGCTCGGCTTCGACGATCGCCCAGACCCGGCTCGGCTGGGTGGCCGACACGGCGACGCCGATCTTTCCCATCAACGCCGGGAGCCCTTTGGTGAGACGGGTCCAGGTGTCGCCCCCGTCGGTCGTCTTCCAGATTCCGCTGCCGGGGCCGCCGGAGCGAACGTACCACGGGAGCCGCTGGTGGTCCCACATGGCGGCGTAGAGCACCCGGGGGTTGGTCGGGTCCATGGTGAGCTCGCTCGGTCCGGTCAGCGAGTCGCCGGCCAAGAGGAGCTTCCAGGTCTTACCGCCGTCGACACTTCGGTGAACGCCGCGGTCCCGGCTCGGGCCCCACCGGCTCCCTTGGACGGCCACGTACACGAGGTCGCTGTTCTTGGGGTGGACGAGGACTCGCGAAATCGTCCGGGTTTCCCGGAGGCCGGGGAGGTGATTCCAGGTCTTGCCGGCGTCGGTGGTCTTATAGATGCCGTTGCCCCAGGACGAGGACACCCCGCGAACGGGTGCTTCGCCCATGCCCGCGTAGAGCACATTGGGATCATCGGGCGCCAACGCCAGCGATCCGACCGAGCCCATTTTCAACTGGCCGTCGGCAATCGGCCGCCAAATGGCCCCGGCGTCGTCGGTCTTCCAGATCCCGCCGCCGGTGGCCCCCATGTAGTACACCAAGGGTTGGCCGGGCACCCCGGTAATGGTCGTGGCCCGTCCGCCCCGAAACGGCCCGACGTTCCGCCAATCGAGGCCGCTCAGCAGGGTCACATCCGGCGGGGGCGCGGGCGCCACCGCAGGCGTAGGCCGGTTCCGTTGGGCGAACCCGATGGAAGGCAAGGCAAGGAGCAACAGCGTGGCAACGATACCAAGCCGGTACGGGGGCCGGAGCGACATGAGCGGAGGATCTCGTCTAAAGGTGTAGTAGCCTATCGACGAGAGGCGTGAGGGGCTAGGGGCCAGGGAAATTGCCCCGGGCCCCTGGTTATGTCGGCTGCTACCGCTTGAGCTGGGCCTCCACCCGGGCCAGCTCGATGTCGAGGTGCTCCAAGTACCGTTCGGCCTGGCCGACCCGCTTGAGGCGGGCGTCGGCTTCTACCAGCGCCGCCAATTTGGCGAGCGGTTCGGCTCCGATCAAACCGCACATTCCCTTCAAGGTCTGGGCAATCCGTTGGGCCGCTTCCGCGTCGCCGCGGTTCACGGCTTCCCGGAGGTCTTGAATTCGGTTCGGCGCATCCGCGGTGAACGAGGCCACGAGACGATCGGCGAGCATCCGGCCCGGGCCCTCGCGCTGGGGGGCAATTTGGTCCAGGAAGGCGGCGCTGACGGCCGGGATTTCAGCCGGGAGGCCGGCGGGACCCGCCGTCTCCAACGCCTGGCGGACCTCGTGGAATCCGGTCTCGATGGCGGCGATCATGGCCGTCGCCTCCTCGACCTGGCCCGCTCCGATTCGACCGAGGGTTCGGCTCGCCAGTGCCGACAACCGGGCGGCCCCGATCGACTCGCTGGTCTGGCGGAGGGCCAAGAGTGACTCCTCCATCCGGGCCCGATCGCCGCGGGTGGCGGCAGTGGCCAGCGATGCGATCCGGAACGGGGCCTCCCGGACAAAGCTCACCACCAAGTGCTGGGTAAAGAAGCCGCCGCCGTGGGCCAATTGGTCGACGATTATGATGCCGACGATTGTGCTCGGCAGCTCGGCGCTCGGCGGCTCGGCGCTCGGTACCTCGGCGCTCGGCGGCTCGGCACTCGGCGGCTCGGCGGCCGGCGGTTCGGCGACGGAGATTTCGATGGCCTGGGCTTCGATGGCGGCCGGGAGTTCCTCCGATTCCGGTTCCAGGACGGCGACGGCGGCGGGATAGACGACGTCGGGGACCGGGGCGTGGGTGTACACGACGGCGTTCCGCGACAGTTCATCGCTCGGCAACGCGATGTCGATCGGTTCCACTTCTCCATCGGCGGCGGACTCGGGGGTTTCAGCCGTCATCAGTCCGTCGATTGCGGACACATTGGGCTCAACTTCCCACAGCGACTCGTTGAGTCCTTCGACCGGGGTCACAACGAGCTCTCCGGCCGGAACGGCCGGCGCGGCGGGGGGAGTGGCGACCGATTCGACGACGATGGGCGCCTCCGGCAGCTCGACCGCGATTTCTGCGACGGCTTCGGCCGCCGGTTCTTGAACCGGCTCCGGACTCTCGAGGACCACCGGCTCCGCGGCGATCGTGAGTTCCTCGATCGGGACAGCAGCGGCAACGGCAACCGATTCCTCGACGACGACCGAATCCTCGACCACCACTGGGGCTTCGAGGGCGACGGGCTCTTCAAGAACACTCGGAGCTTCCATGACCACTGGCTCCTCACTGGCCTCCGCTACTTCGGTCACCAGATCGTTCTCCGCCGCCTGAACCGGCGCCGGAACCGGTGCTCCGGTCCATTTGCCGATCGTAGCCGCCGCGTCGATCTCGCGAACCGGCACGATCAGAACGTCGTCGATCCCTTGGGTCACCAGCGTCATCCGACTCGCTTCGTCGGCCGCGAGCGCCACGATCGGCACGCCGCCCCGCCCCAACCGCTCCCGGATCATCGAAACCGTAGCGGCCGGATTCTCGAGGAACCGGGTATCGAGGACGACGATTTCATAGCCATTCGCGGCGACCTGATCGATCTCGAAGTCGGGTCCCTCCGCGGTTTCGACCTCCAATCCGTGCGCGGCGGTGGCCGTCCGGAGCGACTCCTGATCCGCCGGCTCGCCGCCGAGTACCAGGGCCCGCCGAGTCGGCGCCGCGGTCAGCGTGGCCAGCATCTCGTCGATGCCCTCCACCGCGAACGATTGGGCATTCCGAACTTCGGCCAGCAGATGCCGGGTGATCATCGCCGGCCCGCGGCCGTCGGCCCCGACTCGCTCCAGCGCTCGCAGGGTCTCATGGACTTCTTCGGTCGGCACCGGTTTCCGGAGGTAGCCGGCAAACCCGGCGTGCCACAGCTTCTTCGCTTCGCCCGGGCTGCCGACCGACGTGGCCATGACCAGGGCGACGGAGGCGAGCCGTTGATCGGCTTTGAGGCGGGTGGCCAAGTCGGCGTGGAGCGGACGGACCGCGTAGTGCGAGAGGATGCAGGCCTGGAACGGGTTGCCGATGGCCGCGCCTTCCCGGAGGACCTCGAAGACTGACTCGAGGTCCGAGGAGAATTCGACGTCCCAGCCGGCCGATTCAATCTGATCGGTCAAGCGAGTGCGGCTCGCGGGGTCGGCCTCGATGATCAGGACGCGGCCACCCCGGACGGCCTTGCTGACCTCGAGCGTCGCAGCATCGCTCGGAGCGGGGACCGGCATCGGGAGCGAGAACCAGTACCGGTTCCCGCGGCCGGGCTCGGTGTCGGCTCCGATCTCGCCTTCCATCAACCGGACCAGCTCGTCCGAAATCCGGAGCCCGAGACCGGTGACCCCGAACGAACGATACGATGCGGCGTCGACCGGGACATAGTCATCGAACAGCGAGCTCATGCGTTCAGGGGCGATGGTGACGCCGGTGTCTTCGATCACGAACCGAATGGCCGGAGCTCCGCCGCGGTCACCATCCGGCAAGACCCGGATGACGACCTCGCCCTGCTTGGTGTTGTTGACGGCATGGCCGATCAAGTTGCCGAGGATCTGGCGGGTCCGGCCCGGGTCACCGACGACCTGTCGGGGCAATTCGGGCCGAAGATCGACCCGAAGCGCCAACCCGCGTTCGTTGGCCCGCGGTGACAACACGCTCGCCGTTTCCTCGATCATGGACTTCAGATCGAACGGAATCGGCTCGATCACCAGCCGGCCGGCCGCAATCCGCGCCAGGTCCAGCAGGTCATTGAGCGTCGACGAGAGGCCCTCGGCGGCGGCATGCATCGTATTGACGTGCTGGCGTTGTTTCTCGCTCAGGTCGTCTTCGAGGAGGAGCCCCGAGGTGCCGATCACCGCGTTGAGCGGGGCCCGGAGTTGGGCGCTCATCGACAGGAGATACTCGCCGATACCGGGGCGGGCCTCGGAGGCTTCGCGGGGCTGCTGATTGATTCCAGTCATGGTTTCGCTCTCGTTACGTAGTGGCGCCGGTTCGGGCGCCCATCAGGCCATCCAACACGTGATACGCTCGGTCCCACTCGGTCCGGATCGCCATCGCCTCGGTCCAACTGTCCGACCCCACCGCCGCGATCGCGGCGGCGCAGCGGCCGGCCAGCGGTTCGGCGCCGATCAGGGCGCACATCCCCTTGAGATCTTCGGCGTTGGCTTTGACCGCCGCCCAGTCGGCGCGGCCGGCGGCCTCCTCGATGGCTTCGATCCGCCCCGGTCCCTCGGCCAAGAACAACCCGACTAACTGGGCGCCCAGGTCACCCTCGAGCAGCGACGCACTGAGTTGCTCCAGCGTCGCGGCCTCGATCGGCGGAACACTTTGGGCCGACCGATACGGCGCCAACCCGTCGGCCAATCGGACCCAGGCGGCGTTCAGAGCCGCCACCAAATCATCGCCGGCGTCGAGGTACTGGCTTTCGGCCGCATCGATGACGTCCCGGCAGCGGGCGGCCACCTCGGTGGCCTCGATCGCCGTGGCGATCCGGGTGATCGTTTCCGCTCCGTCGATGACCGCCCCGATTTCCCCGGTTCGCGCGGCGCCGGTCAATCCGGTCAACCGGACCGGGATCTCGGCGAGGGCGGCCCGGGCGGCTTGGCAGGCGGGCGGATCGCCGGCTTGAAGACGGGCCAAGAACCCGGCACTGATGGGCGCTAACGCGCCGGTTGGCACGGTGTCGTCGAGATTGATGGTCACGGTGGCATCGGCGACCAACTCGACTTTGCTGAGAGGCCGCGACGGGCGGGACGACACGTCCGGCCGGGGCTCGGGATCGAACGTGGCGTCGGATCCCCCCGCCTCCCAGGACGGGGGTGCCTCGCTCGCGAGGTCCAGTCCGGCGGCCGGCGCGGTGACGGCCAGTTGGGGCATCGCGACGATGAACCACCGGCGGGTTCCGACCGGGTCGGCGTCGATCCCGGCCTCGCCGCCGAGCGCTTGGGCCAGGTGGTGGAGCGCCAGCAAGTTCAAGGGGAGCTCGTCGTCTTGGCACTCGCCGGTCGTGAGCACCGAGCCGATCTTCGCGATCGCTTCCCGATCCAGCGCTCGGCCGTCCGTCCGGTCTTCGACCGAGATCCGGATCCGCTCCGGACGGCTCCGGTCGGGTTGGTCGGCGCGGATGACGAGCCGGCTGCCCGGTGCCTGGGCTTCGATCAGCAGCGTGAGGGTGGTCTGGAGCAGGGCCCGGTCACCCTCGACCCGTTCCGGAACGCCCGGCATGATCGACAGTTCCGAGGCTCCGGCCGATGCCTGGAGCAGGCCGTAGAGATCGATGGGCGCGGTGGTTCTGCCTAACGTTCCCGCCAGGCTGCTTCCGATGATCGTGACCAACGGCGCCGCGGCCGGATCGGCCGCCAGGCGCGGGGCCACCGCGGCGAGAAACCGGCCTTCGGCCACCCGGCGATCGGCGACGATCCGGGTGGCGGATGCCACCTCGGCTTCGGCCGCGCGGGCCGCGGTCAGGTCCGAGAGCCGGCCGATGATCCGGGACGGGAGGCCGACGCCGTCCGAGCGGATCTCCCCTTCGATCCGAAGCCAGGCCACGCCCGCGCTCCGGCGAACCCGCACGTCGAGCGAGACCGAGGGTGGAACTGGGACCTCCGCTGCGAGCCACGCCAGGAGCCGGGCCGTGTCCGCGTCGTCGGGCTGGAGTCGGGCGGCCAAGGCGGCCACCGGCGTGTCGAACTCACCGGCCTGATAGCCGACCAACTCCCGGAACCGCGAGGTGACCAGCCATTCGCCGGAACCGAGGTCCCGTTCCCACGCGCCGTCGGCAACCACATTGGCCAGCCGCTCGAAGTGGTCGTTGACGGAGCGGGTATTCGAGACCAAGCGATTGACGGCCTGAACCACATTGACCCACTCGGTGGCCGTGCCGATCGATCCGATCAAACCCGGGGTCTGCCCAGAATGCACCGGCGCCAAGACCTGCGACAGCCGCGCGACCGGAGCGACCAGGAATCGGTTGGCGGCCCAATAACCGGCCCCGGCCAACGCCGCGATCGCGAGGATTCCGAGCCCGGCCAGGACGACGAGCTTGCCTTCGAGCAGCCGGAACTCGGTCCGGCTGGTCGTGATGGCGGCGATGGTGTTCTGTTGGGCAAAGATGTCGGCGAGCGCGAATTCCACCCGGACACTGTCGCGGGTGGCCGCGGGGCCGACCCGGGTTCGAAACGCTTCCTTGGCTGGTTCGAGCGCCGAGATTTCGACTCGGCCCGACCGGCTTCCGCCCGCCGGCGCGACGAGACTCGGGTTGAACGGCTGCGCCACGACGAGGTAGCCCCGAATCGGTTGGTCGGGGGCGGTGTAGTTGGTCGGCAGAATCGGCGCTCCGGCCACCCAGTACAACTTCTCGCCCCGGCGCACTAGTCCGATCGCGGGCTCCCGGTTGTCGAGGACCCGAAAGAGCGGATTCCCCGCCACGGTCTCGAGCTCTGCCTGTCCCGGGTCGGTCCAAGCGTAGAGACGCCTTCCACCCAAATCATAGATCGCGACGAACCGGTCGCCGTATTGCGCCGGAAACTGTTCGGTAAACGCCGGGCGAATAAACGAATCGGGTGGGGCGGCGCCGCGGGCCATGAGCTCGTAGAGGCCGTCGGAGAACGCCGCATCCATCAAGCGGTTTCGGTCGCGGCCAACGAGTCGGTCAAAACGGACCCGGGCATCGGCGGCCATGCCGGCGTACTCCGACCGTTCGAGATCCCGAATCGACCCGCTGGCCTTGGCCAGCAGCAGGCCGCCTACGACCAGAACAGCCAAGGCCCAGACGCCGATGGCCGCGGCCGTCTTCCCGCCGAGGGTGGCGAACTGGATTCGAGACCGCCGGGCCGCAGTCGGAGGCTTGCCTCCGCCCTGGCGGGGTGGTCGGGAGTCATTTTCTCGGGTTCGCGGTCCGTCTGACGCCATCAGCCAAGCCCTTCTGAATCACCGGTTTTGTGCGCTGGGCTCACCGCTATTGCATAAGTCGGGCTTGTTTTTGGCGGCACTCTCCGGGGCATGGTGTAGTGTCAATATTATGTTCAGTTAAGCCGTACGATTACTAGGCGGAGTTGTATTTAGTACTCCAAGTAGATGGCGGCGCAGGCATGACGAGCTAATATGTTGTCCTGCAACATGATGCACTTAGCATTTTGGCCCTTATCGGAGGCGGTTACCATCGGAGATGTTCCTAGTATCGACAACCAATTGGCTGGCTGATGCAGGTTGTCGCCCGCTGACAGGCGCGGTCGAGGGCGGCCAGTCCGACCGGGGGACACTTGAATTTTGCGGGGTTCTTGGGGGCCGGGCACCGGCTAGCGGGGAGCGGCCTCGATCGGGATCGGGACGGCGACGTTTTCCCACCGGAGCACCAGCCGGCTTTGACCCTGGGCCGAATCGACGACCACGATGAACGCCTCGTGGTGGTTCTCGTTGCGGTCGGCGGGAAGGACGGTTCGCCCGATTTCCTGGGCCCGGACGTGGTCAGTGTAGGCGGACTCGATGCCCCATTGGCCGGTCGACCGGTTGAGCACCACCTCCCAGGTTTCCGGACCCGGCACCGTGTACAACGACGCGCGGCCGATGACCCGGTGCCCGGCTACGGTGATCGGTGCGCTGGTTCGGATCGTGGTCGGCTCGTTGGCTCCGGTTCGCCAGAGCCGGCCGAAGGGCACCGCGGCGCCGCCGATCATCTTGCGGCCCCGGGCCCGCGGCGACCCATAACACACCTTGACGCGGGCCGAGCCAAGTCGAAAGGTCACCGACTCCGTTGGGCTCCGGCGCGCCGTATAGGACGGAAGCCAGCCCCAGTTCCGGCGGCACGGCAGATAGGTGCCTAACGTCCCGCTCCAGTCGGTTCCGAGGACCGCCGCTCCCGCGCCGCCGGCGAGCAGGGTCGCGATCAGCCAGCCTTTCACCAGCCCTCGCGCCGCCGCAATTCGGTGACGTGCGCCACGTGATGCGTGCCGTGCCACGCGTAGGTCGCGATCAGGCCGTCGAGCGTGGCCTGGTGCTTGTTCTCCGGATGGAAGTAGGTCAGCCCGAACGACTCGGCCGGCAGCGAGGACAAGAGGGCGACCCATCGGTCGTGCAGGTGGTCGAGGAGCGCCAGCGATCCGCCGATCGGCCGCTTCGAATCCGGCAGTTCGGCCCACTGGGTCTCCACATAGGGTTTGATCGTCGGATTGTCCTCGGTCAACGCCAGCTTGGTCCGGGTGTAGGCGTTGAGGTGGCTGTCCGGCAGGTGGTGGACGACCTGCCGGACTGTCCAGCCGCCGGGCCGGTAGGGCGTGTCGAGCTGTCGGTCGTGGAGGCCGGCGATTGCGGCGCGGAGCCGCGAAGGAGTGGCCGCGATGGTCACGATAAAGGCCGCCCGGGTGGTTGCGTCAGGGGACTCCGGCACCACCGGCGGGCCGATCGGATAGCGAAGATCGAGCATGGGAGGCTACTCCAGTCGACGGCGTTCGTTGCGACTGACGAGAAAAGCGGCGCCGGCATGGTTGAACGCGGCGTACGCCACGGCCGCCGCACCGAGCTCCAGCCCAAGTACCCCGAAGTGGACTCGGTCAAACTGGCGCTCGATGACCATGCCGGCGGCCCGTCCGAAAGCCAACCCCAAGCCGGCGAGGATCATCGAACCGAGCGCGGCTCGGAGCCACCGGTCGCGCCGGCTGGCCACCAGGAAGAACACACCCAACCCGAGCCGGAGGCCTCCTTCGACCGCCCGAATCTCGACGCGATCACGAGACCCGAGCTTGAGCAAGAAGAAACCGGCCGTCTCGACCGGGTTGACGAGAAAGGCGAGTCCCACGGCCACGAACACCAAGCCGACGGTGCCGAGGGTCAACCGGGGGAATCCCACCTAGGGCCGGCGCAACGGGGGGCGGGCCGGAGCCCCGCTGTCGGAGGCAGCGATCGTCGCAATCGCAACGCCACCGTCGTTGAGGGCGAATTGGCCGTCAGGAGGAATCTGAACATAGAGATCCCGGCCACTCTTGGTGAGCGCCGGATACTGACGTCCGACGGACGCCATCATCGGGGCGAGAAAGAACTCCGGAAAAGGCAGTCCGTTGACATTGAGGCCCCGGAGCCAGAACCGCACCAACTCCGGTCCGGTTCGCTGGACGATGACATCGGCAACGATGACGGTGTTGGGGCTGAACCGCGCCGCCAACGGGCCGAGGAGCGCCCGGGTTTCCGGCGGCAGGTCGGCGAGGCGGCCGGACACTTCGATGTGGGTCGAATCGATGGCGATGGCGATGCCGAGGCTGTCCGGAACCGGCCCGGCCCCGAGCCGGGCCAACAGGTAGGAGGCCCAGTCGCCGCCATCGATCAGGGCGGAGGGCTTGGTCCGATCCACGAACACGGAATCCACCTGGGAAGCGGCCCGACCCACCCCGGCGTTCGAGAGCCGGCCGGGCGTCGGGGCGGTTTGGGCCGTGGCGGTCGTTCCCGCGGCCACCAGCAATCCGAGGGCGAGCCACCTCATCCGGTTTGGGGCTCCTCGGGTCGGGATAGGTGCCAGGCGAGGAGCAGGGCACCAACCGTCACGCCGATATCGGCGAGGTTGAAGGTCCAGAACCGCAGCGATCCGATCCCGAGGTCGATGAAATCCACCACGCCGCGCGGCGACCGGATCCGGTCGGCCAGATTTCCGACCGCCCCGGCGACGACGAGGGCGATGGCCAGCACTTTCATGGTGTCCCGGTTGCTGCTCTTGCGGTAGAGGTAGCCGAGAATTCCGATCTGGAGCAGGGCGATCAGGCTGATGATTAGCCGGGAGTGCTCTCCCAACGAGATGCTCATGGCGGCCCGAGGGTTGTAGGCCAAGGTCAACCGGAAGACATCCCCGACCACGGGCTCGGAAACCCAGGGCACCAAGTGGGTCTCCGCGAGGTCTTTGGTGCTACAGTCGGCCAAGAACACCAGGAGGACGACCGGCCAGAAAATCCGGGCTTTACGGGCGATTGGCATGGATTCGAAGATGCCAGGGTCGCCCGGGGAGGGAAAGGGTGGTCAGCCGACGGTGCTCCGGAAGGTCGGAACCATACGGGCTTTGGTGGCCTGCTCGAACCCGAAGGCCAGTTGCAGCAGGCGGCCCTCGCTCCAGGCTCGGCCCACGAACGACAAGCCGACCGGCAGGCCGCCGATCTGACCCATGGGCACCGTGATATTCGGGTAACCCGCTACCGCGGCGTAGGTTGAGCTCCCGCCGGTGAACCGATCGCCGTTGACGAGGTCGATGGGCCAGGCCGGCCCGGAGGTGACCGAAATCAAAGCATCGAGCCGGTGCTGGTTGAACCGCCGATCGAGGCCTTCGGTCCGGGCCAACCGCCGGCAGGTGGCCAGCAGGGTCCGGTACTTGGGGCTCGAAAGCGGGCCCATCTTGGCGGCCAGTTCGAACGTCTCCTGGGCAAAGTGGGGCATTTCCCGGGTCCGATTGGCCTGATTGAACGCGATGAGATCCGCGAGTGTCCGGTGTTTGGCGGTATTGCCTAACGATCCGAGATAGGCCTCGACGCCGGCCTTGAACTCATAGGCCAGGACTTGCCATTCCGCCGCACCGAGCGGGCCGGGGTCGGCCAAGTCCACGGGGTCGATGAGAGTGGCGCCGGCCGCCTTGAGCGCGGCGATGGCCTGGTCGTAGACCGCTTCGGTCTTGGCGCTGATGCTCATGTGCTTTCGCATCACGCCGATCCGGGCTCCCCGGAGGCCGGCCGGATCGAGGAACCGGCGATAGTCGGTCTCCGAGTGCCCGCGGCTCGCGGTGGTGGCGGGATCGCGGGGGTCGGCGCCGGTGAGCGGGCCGAGCAGCGTGGCCGCGTCGGCGACGCTCCGGCACATCGGGCCCGCGGTGTCCTGGGTATGGGAGATTGGAATGATGCCGGCCCGGCTCCAGAGTCCCACGGTCGGCTTGATGCCGACCAACCCATTGATCGAGGACGGACAGACGATCGAGCCGTCGGTTTCCGTCCCGATGGTGATCGTGGCCAAGGCGGCGGCCCCGGCGGCTCCCGACCCGGCGCTCGATCCGCAGGGGGTCCGGTCGAGGACGTACGGATTCTTGGTTTGCCCGCCCCGGCCGCTCCACCCACTCGACGAATTGCTGGACCGGAAGTTGGCCCATTCACTCAAGTTGGTCTTGCCGAGCAGGACACAGCCGGCGGCCCGGAGCCGTTCGACGATGCCGGCATCTTTGGGTGCGATCGATCCCTCGAGGGCCAGCGAGCCGGCCGTCGTCTGCATCCGGTCGGCGGTGTCGATGTTGTCCTTGATCAGAATCGTGATCCCGTGGAGCGGTCCGCGCACCCGGCCGGCCCGCCGTTCCTGATCGAGGGATTCCGCGATGGCGATCGCCTCCGGATTGACCTCGATCACGGAGTTAATCGCCGGACCCCGCCGATCGATACTCTCGATCCGGGCCAGGTACATCTCGGTCACCTCGCGGGCGGTGTACGTTCCGGCCTGCATCCCCGTCTGCAGTTCCGCCACCGTCGACTCGGCGCCCGGCATGCCGATCCTGAACGCCGCGCCGGCCCGGCCCGTCGCCGGCGTCCCGCCCAGGGCCCGAGCACCGAGCACCGATCCACTCACGCCCGCCACGAAATTGCGCCGGTTCATTTGCCGCTCCTCTTGGTCTTCAACAGCGTCCCGTGCCGTTTCACGTAGGTGAAGCCCTTCAAGGCCTCCTTGCGGGACAGCGGCGACAACTCGGCTTGGTGCGCCTCGAGGTACTGGCGAACATCCTCGGGGTTGGCCTTCGCGTGTTCTCGGAGGGCCCAGCCGATGGTTTTGCGGAGCCAGAACTCGGAGGCCTGGAGCGACGGCGCGATACAGTCATGGAGCAACGCGACATCGGTTTGCTCCCGAAATCCGATCTGGCTGATGATGGCGACGCGGCGGAGCCAGATGTTCTCATGGCGGGCCCAGGCCCGGAGCGTCGGTTTGATGCGGTCCGGGTAGGTGGCGAGGAGGACGGCCACCCGATGGGCCAAGCTGTCGACGTAGTCCCACCAGGCCCCTTCCTGGATCATCCGGCGATACAGCGGCAGGGACGCCAGCGAAATGAACCGCTGGTAGGGGGGGTACGCGGCCAGTTCGATGGCGGCGTACCGTTCTTCGCGGTGGGTGGCCAGATCCCAGAGCTCAGCAATGATCCGGCGCCAGTCGGCCGCCATGCTGATGGGGTGGGCCTCGAACACCGCGCCGCAGATCTTCCGAAGCTCCGGGGCCGCCACTCCATAGAACGGCATCTCGGACTTCATGTAGGCCTTGGCGCCGGCGGCGGCCTTGGCGTCCTTGTGGCGGGACAATTGAGCCCGGATTGCCTTGGCGATGGGACTCAGTTCCGTTGGCATGGTACGGTCCAGGAAAAAAAGGGGTGTCTCACCGGCGTGGCTTCGATAAAAATACCTTGGGCCCGCCCATTCAGGTACGCCTGTTGGCTGGCGAGGTGCCAAACGGGCCGCTAGCTTGCCCGGCGGCGCTTATCGGAGGTTGCAATGGACGGACCCGGGGTCTCTTGGAAGGGCGTTTTGGGTCGCTTTCTGGCCGCCGTGGTGCTGGTGTACGGCACCTTCAATCCCGAAGGCTATTCCTTCTTCCACTGGGCGTTGAACCCCCTGGTTCAAGGTCAAATGGACCTCGTTCGGCAGCAATTGCCCGTCAAGCTGCTGGTCGGTTTGTTGTTGGTGGCGGTGTGGGTGTTCTTCCTCCAGGCCACCCGACGGTCGATCGGGTGGAAGGGGGCTCTGCTGATGCTCGCAATCCTCGGCGCGTTGGTGTGGGCCCTGATCGACTGGCACGTCCTCAACCCGACCAGTAGCCGGGCGGTGGCCCATGTCGTCCTGGTTGCCCTGGCGTTGGTGCTGGCGATCGGGATGTCCTGGTCGCATGTGACCCGGAAGGTGACGGGTCAGGTCGATACCGACGAAACCTAGCGTCGTCCCGCCGAGTCTCCCTGGCGGGCTTCCCGCTCAAAGCGGTTGTCGAGATAGTAGTGCTGGCCGCGGCGCCACGCCGCCCACGAGGCCAAGCCGTATACCAACGGGAAGAACAGCCCCCACCGTTCAAACTGCGCGACGTGGACTCGCTCGTGGGCCCGGGTCTGGTTCAAGGTGACTCCGTCCAAGGCGAGGACGGCGTGGCCCACCGTGATCGCGGCCACTCGGCCCGGCGGCAGGCGGCGGAGGATGGCGGGCAGGATCCCGCCCGCGAGTTCGAGGATTCCGTCCTGAATCGCCACCCGGCCGCCGGACAGCGCCACCACCGGCGCCAGCGCCGCGGCGATCAGGGTCCAGGGGCCGGCCCATACATAACGGAGGAGACGCAACGTTAGGCGGGATTGGCCCGAATGAACCCGGTGATCAGCCGGGCCAGCTCGTCGCCCCGGTCCTCTTGGAGGAAGTGGGCCGCCCCGAGGACCGTGTGATGGGCTTGGCCCGCCGCGCCGGGCACCAGTTTCTGGAAGACTCGCTCGCCGCCGGCCATGATCGGATCCTGGTCGCTGAACGCGGTGAGGAACGGCTTGGTCCAGGCCCGGAGGACGTCCCAGGCCTTGAGATTGGCCGGGATCGCCGGATCGTCGGGTTCGGTCGGCACCAGCATCGGAAACGCCCGGGCGCCGGCTAAATACGATTCATCGGGGTACGGGGCGTCGTAGGCCGCCGCCACCGCGGGGTCGATGCCGTTGACCGTGCCTTTGTGAACGATCTTGCCCGCCGAGAACACCGGCACCGACTGGGAGTACTCCCGCCACTGAAAGAACGCCGGGTTGATCTTTCCTTGGCCGTTGGGGAGGCCGGTGTTGGCGGCCACGATCCGGGCAAACCGGTTCGAGAGCTCAGTGGCCACCCGAAGACCGAGAAGGCCGCCCCAATCCTGGCCAAAGAGCGTGACCCCTTTGAGGTCGAGGGTGGTGACGAATTGCTTGAGCAAATCGACATGGAACGCGTAGGAGTAATCCTCTCGCCGCGAGAGCTTGTCGGACTTGCCGAACCCCGCCAGGTCGGGCGCGATGACCCGAAATCCAGCCTCGGCCAGAATGGGGATCATCTTCCGGTAGAGGTAGGACCAGGTCGGTTCGCCGTGCAGCAGGAGGACCACGTCGCCGGTTCGGGGGCCTTCGTCGACATAGTGAAGTCGGATGCCGTCGAGGCTCACGTAATGGGGCGGAAACGGATAGTCGGGCAGGTTGTCGAACCGGGCCTCGGGGGTGCGGAGGATGGTCCGATCGTTTCGGGTGGCAGTGGCGCTTCCCCGGGCATAGGCAATGAAGTCGGTCGGCGAGGGGTTCCCACCGGCAGCCCGGACCGCCGCCGCGACCTGCCCTCGGTGATACTGCCCGTGGAGGCACACGTGAAGGAGGATGTCGTGCCGAGTCGAGGTAAACGTGAGCCCTGCCGTGTTGGTGTAGGTCAGACCGCCTTCGGCCCCGGCCGGATCGAGACCCGCGACGAAGGCCCGGAGCCCGGCCGCGTTCTCGGCGGCCAGGCGCCGGCATTCGGCGAGTGATAGCGTGGGCCAGACCCCCACGGTCGCGGCCTTGCCCTGAAGCCGGGTCAGCCAGATATGTTCCGCTCCGAGCACGTGGGCGTAGGTTCCCAAGATCTTCGGGTCGGACGTCGGGAGGGTGTCGAGGGCGCCGAGCGTTCGCTCGTCGGCCCAGGCCAGATGTTCAATCAGTCGCTTGAGGTGCACCACTGGAAACCGTCCCATCGCGATAAGTGACGCTGATGCCGCACTTGGAAACGCTCGCCCCAAAATCTACTCGGACCGCCGACCGCGGTCGATTCCCGTTTACGGTTCCGGTGATCCGGTCCTTGGGCGTGGTCGACCTCAGGAGCCCGGTGACGTTTTTCGTCGGCGAGAACGGCTCTGGGAAGTCGACCCTGCTCGAGGCGCTGGCGCTGGCGGCAGAGCTCCCGACGGTGGGTACCGAGGAGGGGGTCCGTGATCCGCTGCTCGAATCGCAGCGCCGATTGGCCGGCGCACTCAAGCTGACCTGGAAGAACCGGACTCGGCGGGGATTTTTCCTCCGGGCCGAGGATTTCTTCGGCTTTCAACGGCGTCTGGTCCGGGACCGGGCCGACTACGAGACGCGGTTGGCGGAAATCGACCGAGAGTTCGAGGGTCGTTCGGACTACGCCACCAGCTTGGCCAAGGGTCCGACCGCATCGGTTTTGGCCGACATGGAGCGCCGGTACGGGAAGGAACCGGATGCTCGTTCCCACGGCGAGGCGTTCCTGCAGCTGTTCCAGGGCCGGTTCGTGCCGGGAAGCCTGGTGTTGCTGGACGAGCCCGAGGCGGCGCTCTCGCCCCAAAACCAGCTCGGCTTGGTGGCGATGCTGATGGCGATGGTGCGGCAAAACGCCCAATTCGTGATCGCGACCCACTCGCCGATCGTCCTGGCGACCCCGGGTGCGCGGATCTATTCGTTTGACGGGGGCGAGATTCGCCCCGCCGAGTATCAGTCGCTCGACCACGTTACCCTGATGCGGGATTTTCTCCTCGATCCGGACCGGTTCCTCCGACGCCTCGAGGGGTGACCCGGAGGTTCAGCTCGCTGGGACGAACGGAGTGAGCTCGGGGGGCCGCTCGCCGATCAAGACGGCGCCGTACCGGCAGGCCGGAATGTAGGAGGCGGGTACTTTGGCGCATTGGGCTTCGCGCTGATCGAAATTGGGAAAGAGAATCCCCATCTGTTCCCCGATCGCGGTGTAGCAGGCCACGGCCATGGCGCGCTCCGTGAGCCGGGCGCAGAAGCTCAGGCCATCGTCCGGGAGGGCGGTGACGTCGATCAAATTCTTCACCACGCCGACGAAACACCACGCCTTGTACGCCGGGTTGCCCTTCTCGCACTGGCTGATGGCTTTTTCCTGATTCCGCACGACATAGCCGCTCACATAGGTCCCGACGCCTTGGTAGCAGGCCGGGCGCATGCCGAGCGGTGCCTGATCGCAGGCCCCGGCGATTTTGCCGAAATCGGGGCCGACGGTTTCGATGATGATGCCCGCCTGCATCCCGTAACAGGCCGATTGGTACTTCGGGGCCAGGACCGAGCAAGGGTAGAGCGGATCCGCCCGGTTGCGGGCCGGAAACGAGTCGGCGGCCATGGCGCTCATGTCGTGGCCCTCGTGCTCATGGTTTTCGGCGGCAGCCTTCGCCGGTTTGTGGGGATGGTGCGACTGGCCTCGGGCGGCGACGATGAACTCCATGAAGGCGCCCCCGTAGCAGGAGGTCGCGTCCCATTCGCTGACCAGCCAGTCGCATCCGGCCAGTGCCTTGGGCAAGTGCATGGCCATGTTGTTGACCAACCCGTGTCCGATGCCGTGGACGCATTGAAACCGGAGCCAGGCGTTGGTGGCCGTCGAGTTGATCTGACTGCAGAGGCCGGAGACGGTGGTGCTGTCGGTGCCCTTGGCGTCGAGATAGGCTTGGACCACGCCGTGGTAGCAGCCGGATTGGAACAGCCCGGTGCAGGAATCGTAGACCGGGCCGACGGCTTCGTCGGGGGTCCAGGCGTTGATCCCGACCACGTGGGTCAGGTCGTGGCCGTATTTCTGGGTGACGGGATCCTCCCGGCTGATGATCGAGAGGCCGTCCATGGCCAGGCGGACGTGCTGCCGTTCGACGGTGGCGAGGAGCAGTTCCTCGTAGCAGGCCTTCCGGCGCTTGCCGAACAAGAAGCGGCAGCGGTTGATGGCGAATGCGGCGTAGCCGGTGGAGTCTCCCGCGAGAGGGGCGTCGATGACCGCCTCGATCGGCCGGCCGCCGAGGCCGGGCAGGATCGATCCCTGCTGGCGAAGGACGACTACCCCGGCGGTGAGGACGAGGGCGATGAGTCCGAGGGCGGCCAGAAACTTACGGAGCATGCGCAAAAGATAGCCGGGGCGGGAAAACGTAGGCCGGCCGCGCCCGGAAAGTCAGGCGGCGGCCGGCCGGTTTCGCTCCCTCCGAACGGGACCCTATTTCTTCTTGGGCGGCCGTCCGCTGCGCTGGACGGTCTTGAGCCAGGCCATCGCTTTGTCGAAGGCCTTCTTCTTGCCGCCATTGCTCACGTCGCCGAAGAAGGCGGTGAACTTGGGACGGGTTCCGCTCGGGGTCGGGCGGTACCCGAAGCGGCAGAACCAGCCGAAGGTTCGGGTACTCGCTTGGTCGATCCGCGAGATGCCGGGAACCTTCGAGGTCGAGCGCGAACGGGTCTTCGGGGCTGCCTTAGACCGGGTCGAAGGTCGACGAGTTGCCATGGTGCGAGGTCCGAATGGTTAGGTGTGAATGGATGCCGGCCCTATTATGCGCCCAATTTCGGAATTGCGGAAGGGGGGGGATTTTACGGCCTCCGGCAGCGCTATCCTAACGCTCGGATTCCGCAAGTCCCCCTCCAAGATCCGCCTAACTGTCCTTGAGGTACCGGTCGAACCACTCCAGGAGGTCGAGCAGGACCTGTTTCGAGTTCTCCCGGCCGCCCACGTAGTAGGTCTCCCCGGGGTAGACCTTGTACTTGACGACCTTGTTGAGCCGGTCGAGGGCATGGACGAACTCGAGGGAGGCGGGGATCGGGTAGACGCCCGGCCGCCACGACTGGGTGACCCCGTCGCCATGGAGCACGAACGCCGGGGTGGTAACCGCCGCCGCCGAGAAGATCGAGGAATTTCGCCGGTATACAGCCGCGCTGTCGGGGTAGGGGCCCCATTCGTAGGCGTTGAGCTTGGAATGCTGGAGCTCGGTGTTGTAGCTCTGGAAACTGATCCAGTCGGCGTAGCCGGATTGGGGGGCCGCCGCCTGGAACACGCCGGGCGAGTGGGCGATGGCCCCCATGCTCATGATGCCGCCGTAGCTGTTCCCGGTAATGCCCATTCGGGAGGCTTGCACGTACGGTAGCGTCTTCAGGAACGCGACGCCTTGTACCACATCGCGGAGGTCGCAGTGGGTCCAACAGGGGTTGTTGGCATCTTCGAAAGCCTTCCCGTAGCCGGAACTGCCCCGAATGTTCGGGGCCAGGACGGCGTACCCCATCTGGGCCAGGAACTGGGCCTGCGGCAGGTAGGTGTCGCTGAACTGTCCGGTTGGCCCACCGTGGATGTAGAGGATCCCGGGGAGCTTTTCCCCTGGGCGGATCATGGCCGGGCGGTAGAGATACGCCGGGATCGTCAACCCGTCGCTTTGATAGGTGACTTTTTCCGGCGTGATCAAGGTCCGTTCGATCTCCGGGGTAATCGACGTGGTCAGGGCCTTGATCGGGCCGCCGGCCGCGGCGACGACCTGGAGATCCGCGGGCCGGGTCGGCGTGGCAAGCGTAAAGGCGAGCTTGGTCCCGTCCGGCGACCACTCGGGTGAGGCGGCCACGCCCCGGGTTACCGGTACTACGACCCGGGCGGTGCCACCGCCGGCCGGAACGATGCGAAGATCCTGGGTGCCGTTGTGGAGCGACGCGAAGACCACTGACGAACCGTCCGGCGACCATTTCGCGTCGCTTTGGTCGGCCGCCTCGGGGGCGAGTTGGCGCGGAGCCCCGCCGTCGATGCCGGTGACCCAATAGTTGATCCAGCCGCTTCGGTGCGACCGGAACAGCACCGACTTTCCATCCGATGAGAGCAGCGGGTACCCGAACCGGGCCCGGGGGCTCATGGTCCCGTAGTCGAACAGGTCTTGGTCCGCGGTGATGACGCGGGAGGCCCCGCCCGCCGCCGGTATGATCATGATCTCATGGTCGGCCCACCGGTCATCGGAGCGGATGTAGAGCAGCGACCGGCCGTCGGGGGTCCACACCGGGTAGGTCTCGTACCGCGGGTCGCTGGTGATCTGGACCACCTTGCCGGTGGCGATGTCCACGGTCCACAGGTCGAATTGGCCGTACCGAAGGGCTGAGAACGCAATCGTCTTCCCGTCCGGTGACCAGCTCATGGCGTTGATCCGGGCCCCCAGATTGGTGAGCTGGCGGTCGGTGCCGGCCGGGAGACTCCAGAGCCAGATCTCGGGGTTACCGCCCTTGTCGCTCAGGTAGGCCAGGACCTCGCCCTTGGGGGCGAGGCGCACCAGCCCGGTCGCGATCTCCCGGGTGACCCGGACCGGCGCCCCGCCATCGACCCCAACGCTCCAGACCGCTCCCCCGCCCAATGACGACGGATAGAACACCCGCCCCCCATCCGGACTCCAGAACGGTCCCTCCCCCGTCACCATCGACCCCACCGACACCACCCGCTCCGCGACCGCCGTGGCTTGGCCGAGCGCCGAGTGCCGAGACCACCACCAGCCCCACCACGATCCCTCGCATCATTGATCCCTCAGATAGGTGTTGAAGAACTCGAGCATGTCGAGGAACATCTGGCGTTGATTGGTCGGATTGTTGACGTAGTAGTTCTCATTCGGGTACGTCTTGTAGCTGAACACCTTGTAATAGCGTTCGAGCTCGTCGGCGAACTTCTTCGAGGCATGCGAGTTGGGGAACCGGCCGGTCCCGTGGACCAACATGACCGGGGTTTCGATCTTGCTCACCTCGAAGTACGGCGAACTCCGCTTGTAGAGGGCTTCGGTCGCGGGGGACAGGGGCCCGTACTCGTAGTCGAGCAGTTTGACGTGCCGATACTCCTGCTCGGTGTAGAAATCGATCCAGTCGCCGTACCCGGCGCCGGATACCGCCGCCTGGAAGAAGCCCGGGGCGAACGTGATGGCGGAGAGGGTCATGCAGCCGCCGTAGCTGGTGCCGGTGATGCCGATCCGGGCGGCGTTGACGTACGGCAGCTTTTTCAGATACTCGGCGCCCGCCTTGACGTCCTCGAGGTCGCCGTGGCCCCAATCCTTGTCATTGGCATCCTCGAATGCGCGCCCGAAACCTGAACTCCCCCGGATGTTCGGGAGCAGCACCACGTACCCTTGGCTCACGAAAAACTGGACTTGGGCCTGATAGTTGTCGCTGAACTGGGCGGTCGGCCCGCCGTGGATGTACATCAGCCCGGGGGCTTTTTCGCCGGGCG
>JANMHX010000088.1:0-4307 GCA_031375485.1 Gemmatimonadota bacterium
CGGGCGTTTTCGTTCGGGAAATCCAAAGCCAAGCTCGTGGCAGGCGATACGCCGAAGATTACCTTCGCCGACGTCGCGGGGGCCGACGAGGCCAAGGTCGAGCTCCAGGAGATCATCGAGTTCCTGAAGGACCCGCAGAAGTTCACCCGGTTGGGCGGCCGGTTGCCGAAGGGGTCGCTGCTGATCGGGCCTCCCGGCACCGGCAAAACCCTGTTGGCCAAGGCCGTCGCCGGCGAGGCTGGAAGGCCGTTCTTCTCGATGTCCGGCTCGGACTTCGTCGAGATGTTCGTCGGCGTCGGCGCGAGCCGGGTTCGCGATTTGTTCGAACAAGGCAAGGCGCACGCGCCCTGTATCATCTTCATCGACGAAATCGACGCGGTCGGCCGCCACCGGGGCGCCGGCTTGGGCGGTGGCCACGATGAGCGGGAACAGACCCTGAACCAGTTGCTCGTCGAGATGGATGGCTTCGAATCGAACGAAGGGGTGATTCTGGTGGCCGCCACCAACCGGCCGGACGTCCTCGATCCGGCCCTGCTTCGGCCGGGCCGGTTCGACCGTCAGATCGTGGTGGATGCCCCCGACGTTCGCGGCCGGGAAGGGATCCTCCGGGTTCATACCCGGAAGATCCCGTTGGCGGCCGATGTCCGGCTCGATGTCTTGGCCAAGGGCACCCCGGGGCTCTGCGGGGCCGACTTGGCCAATCTCGTCAATGAGTCGGCGGTGCTCGCGGCGCGCCGCAACAAGACGCTGGTCGATATGCAGGACTTCGAGGATGCCAAGGACAAAGTCATGCTTGGCGTCGAACGGCGGAGCCTCCAGCTCACGGAGGACGACCGCAAGCTGACCGCCTACCACGAGGCCGGCCATGCGATCGTGTCGCTCAAAATCCCGGGCCTCGATCCGCTCCACAAGGTGACCATCATTCCGCGGGGCCGGGCCTTGGGTCTGACCGTGTGGCTTCCCGAGCAGGATCGGCGGAACGTCACCCGGCATTGGTGCGAAGGCAACCTGGCTTGCGGCTTCGGCGGTCGGGTGGCCGAGGAGTTGGTCTTCGGTTCCGAGAAAATTACCACCGGCGCCGCCGGTGATATCGAGCAGGCCACGACCCTCGCCCGTCGGATGGTGACCCAATGGGGCATGAGCGATAAAGTCGGGATGATTGCCGTCGGCGACCGGGAGCAGGAGATTTTCCTCGGCCGCGAGTTCTCGCAGCGCCGGTCGGTGTCGGAGCAGATGGCCGAAACCGTTGACGCCGAGATCAAGCGGTTGATCGACGAGGCCTATGAACGGGCCCGTACCATTCTCGCCGCCAATCGGCCGTTGCTGGACGTGATGGCGGACGCCCTGCTCGAGCGTGAAACGCTCGATCGCGAGGAAATCAACATGCTCTCACGGGGCGAACCGCTGCCGCCGCGGATCATGCCCCAGTCGTTTACGCCGTCACCGCCCAAGCCGCCGGCCGCGAAGTCGGCCTCGGCCCCCGGCATACTTGGGGCTCCACCGGCCGAGCCGGCCGGCGCCTGAGTCGGTCGCTCGGACACCACCTTCACGCAGAGGGGGCCGGCAACGGCCCCTTCGACGTATCGCCCATGAACGAACGCCCTCCCTATCGCGCCGCCGTCCTAGCCGCCCTTGTCGTCTTGGCCGGCTACATCTTCACCTTGGCTCCCTCGGTCACCTTCTGGGATGCGGGTGAGTTCATCGCCTCGATGAAGGTCCTCGGGATTCCGCATCCGCCGGGCACCCCGTTGTTCATTCTGCTCGGGCACGTCTGGGGCCAACTGATCCCGTTTGGCGAATTTGCGTGGCGCACCAACTTGATGAGCGCGGTCTTCAGCGCCGCGGCGGCCGGGTTCTGGTTCTTGATCGTCCATCAGGTCCTCGTCCGGACCGTACCGGGTGATGATCGAGGGATCCGCTGGCTCCGGTACGCCGGTGCGATGGCCGGGGCGGTCATGGCGGCGTTCTCCTTCACAAACTGGCAGAACTCGAACGAGACCGAGGTCTATGCCATTGCCGCCTTCGTCGTCGCCGCGATCGGATGGCTGTGTCTCCGGTGGCGCGCCAGTCGGGGGTCCGACCACTCGTCCCGCATGCTCCTGTTGATTGGCTATCTCCTGGGTGCGTCGATCGCCAACCACCTGCTGGCCCTCTTGGCCGGACCGGCGGTGCTGGCCTTTTTGACCGTTCATCTGCTCGAAGCGCCGGCCTCCGACGCCGCGGAGCGGAAGCGGGAGTGGGCCCACGTTGCGGTTCTCGCGGCCGTCTGGGTCCTGCTGCTCGGGGTTGGCTTGGGGAAGACAAGCCTCGCGGCGACCGGGGCCGTCCTGTTCCTCGCCGCCGCCGCGTTCGCGGCCTCGGCCGGTAGTCTCGGATTTGCCGCGGTTGTCGTGGTCGTCGCCCTGATCGGCGTCACTCCCTATCTGTTCTTGTATCTCCGGTCGCCCCAGAACCCGTTCATCAACGAGGCGGCGCCGGGGACCTGGGATGCCCTGCTCGCGGTCATCCGGCGGGAGCAATATCCCCCTCGCAGCCCGCTCGATGATCCGACCTTTGCGCACGGGCCCGACAATCCCGGGCGCAATCTGACGATCATCGGCCTCCAAATGGTCAATTACCTCCAATACTTCGACTGGCAATGGGGACGGGGGCTCGTGGCCAAGATCGGGGCGTTGCCCCTTCGCCTGGTGCCGACGATGCTCTTTCTCTGGCTCGGACTGAAGGGGTCGTTGGCCCACCGGCGGGCCGATCGGAGCGGCTGGTGGTTTCTGTTCGCCCTGTGGGGCGCTACGGGGCTTGGCCTGATGGCCTACATGAACTTCAAGCCGGGTTTCTCGGTCGGGTGGGAGCAGTACCCCCGGGGCGACCAGCACGAAGTTCGGGAGCGGGACTATTTCTTCGTCTTGAGTTTTGTGGTCTGGGCCTGTTGGGCGGCCATGGCGCTGACTGACCTCGCCCGCCAATGGGTGGGACGTCTCGCTCCGGGTCGCCGCGGCTTGGCGTTCAGCGTGTTCGCGGTCGCCCTGATTCCGGTCGTCGGCAACTTCAAAGATGCCGATCGCCGTCATGGGCCCGATGCCCGGCTGGCCGGGGACTTCGCCTACAATCTGCTCAACGCGGCCCCGCCGTACGGGGTGCTGTTCACGTTTGGCGACAATGACACCTTCCCCCTGTGGTGGGCCCAGGAGGTCGAGGGAATTCGCCAGGACGTCCGGGTGGTGTGTCTCGCGCTCTCCCGCACCGACTGGTACATCCGGCAACTGCGGGACAATCCCGAGCGCGACTTCGATCCGGCCACCTCGATTCCGTACTGGCGGAACGCGCCGGCGGTCAAGCCGACTTGGCCGCTCCACAACATGACCGACGCCGAGATCACGGCGGCCGTGCCCCAGTACCTCCCCAAGGCGGTGACGGTCAGCTTCGGCCCCTACCGGACCAAACTCGACAGTAATACGGTCGTCTATACCGAGGATTTCGTCTCGATCCGAATGATCCAGCAGAACTTCGGCAAGCGTCCGATCGTGTGGGGCCTGACGTCGGGCGGCAAGTACTACGGCCTCGAGCCGCTCCTCCTTCAGCGGGGCATCGGCATTTCGCTCGAGTCGACGGTGCCCGATACCGCCGATGCCAATCTCGATTTCCGGCGGATGTTCGACGCGCCGCTGGATCTCAAGGCCACCGAGGAGTTGCTCACCAAGAACTACCGGTTCGCCGACCTGATGAGCCGGTCGGCGGCAGGGCTGGAAACGACGGCAGCTGGGATCGCCCAGACGCTCGGGATGCCCTTTACTCAGATGGCGTTCCATGCCGAGGAGAAGGGTGACTACGCCGCCGTGGTCCGGCATCTGGAAAAGGCCGCCCAACTCTCCGCCAATCCCGGGGTCAAGGACGCGCTGGCAGAGGCCCGGCGGCGAATCCAGCCAATTCCGGACTCTGCGCTTCCAAAACCTAGGTAAGTCCTTTTATTTTACGTGGTTATGGGATACGAGGCGGTGCCGGGGCGACTGGGTGAGATCCGGGAGCGGATTGCCCGGGCCCAGGCCCGGTCCGGCTTCACCCATCCGGTCACGATCGTCGCCGTGACCAAGGGTCACGGCCCGGAGGCGGTCCAAGCCGCGATGGCCGCCGGGCTTACCGACGTCGGTGAAAACCGAGTCCAGGAAGCCCTCGCGAAGCAGGAGGCGATCGGGCTCGAGGCCGTCGGGTGGCATTTGATCGGGTCGCTCCAGCGGAATAAAGCGCGTCAGGTGCTCGGCCGGTTTCGGTTGATCCATTCGGTCGATCGTGTCGAGCTTGCTGAAGAGATC
>JANMHX010000140.1:0-2405 GCA_031375485.1 Gemmatimonadota bacterium
AAATGTTGCGAACCAATAAGTTTGACAAAATGACTGTTTTCAACGACCGATTTCATCACACAAATTTAACAATTAACTAAGGTTGCAATATCAATTCCTTGACTACTTTTGTACCACAATTGAGACGTTAGACAATGGATATGGATACTTCTAGGGATATAAAAATTTTGCGCCGTTTTCGCCGTTGGACAATTATTACGGCTTTGGCGACCGTTTTTCTGATTTGGGTAGGCGGTTGGGTGCGTTCGACGGGTTCTGGAATGGGTTGGCGCGGCCCGACCCGCTCGAGGCCCGCGACGTGACCATGCACGCGATGGTGGAAAGTGCCGTCCGTTCGGCGGCCCAGGCCGAGGCGCTCGGCATGGCCCACGACCGGATCATCCTGTCGGCCAAGGTCTCCGGGGTTCAAGATCTCATCGACGTCTACTGCATGCTGGCCGCCCGGTGCGATTACCCGCTCCATCTCGGCCTGACCGAAGCCGGCCTCGGCATGAAGGGCATCGTGGCCAGTACCGCCGGCCTCGGCGTCCTGCTCCAGGAGGGTATCGGTGATACCATCCGGGTCTCGCTGACCCCGGCCCCCGGCGGCGACCGCGCCGAAGAGGTCCGGGTGGCCCAGCAGATTCTCCAGTCGTTAGGCCTCCGGAGCTTTCTGCCCCAGGTCACCAGCTGCCCCGGCTGCGGCCGGACCACCAGCACCTTCTTCCAGTCGATGGCCCAGGAAATTCAAGACTACCTCCGCGACCAAATGCCCGAGTGGAAAACCACTCGTCCGGGGGTGGAAACCATGAAGGTGGCCGTCATGGGCTGCATCGTGAACGGCCCCGGCGAGTCCAAACACGCCAACATCGGCATCTCCCTCCCCGGCACCGCCGAGGACCCCCGAGCCCCGGTCTTCGTCGACGGCGCCCTCCGGAAGACCCTGAAAGGCGACGCCATCGTCGCCGAGTTCCTCTCGATCCTCGACGACTACGTCGCCACCCGCTTCCCGCCGAGTGCCGAGTGACGAGTGCCGAGCTCCTAAGCAGCCCTCTCACCGCCCTCCCGCTCCTCTTCAGCGCCGGCCTGGTCACCAGCCTGACCCCCTGCGTCTATCCAATGATTCCGATCACGGCGGGGGTCTTGGGCGGGGCCGGTGCCGTCGGACGCTCGCGCGGCCGGACCGTGGTCATGAGTCTGGTCTATGCGCTCGGCTTGGCCACGGTGTACGCCTCGCTGGGTCTGCTGGCGGGCCTGACCGGCACCCTCTTCGGGACCATCAGCTCGAACCCCTGGGCCTACTTTGCAATGGGCAATCTCCTGCTCCTGGCCGGCCTCGCCATGCTCGACGCGATTCCGATCCTGGTGCCGGAGCGGTTCTTGACCTGGGCCGGCCGGTTCGGGAGCCAGTCGTTAGGCGCGGTGTTCCTGATGGGGGCCACCTCGGGACTGGTGGCGGCGCCGTGCGGGGCGCCGGCGTTTGCCGCGGTCCTCACGTTCGTTGGCGCCACCCAGAGTGCCGGGCTGGGGTTCCTGTATCTCTTCGTGTTCAGTTTGGGGATGACGGCGTTGCTGATCGTGATTGGAATCTTTTCGGGGACGGTGGCGGCGCTCCCGAAACCGGGGCGGTGGACTGTGTGGATCAAACGGGCCGCGGGCGTCTTGATGCTCGCGATGGCTGAATACTACTTCGTCAAGATGGGGCAGGTGTGGATATGAACTCGGCACTCGGCGCTCGGCGCTCGGCACTCGGCTGGGGGTGGGTTTTGGCTTTGGGGGTGGGGGTGGCGGGGCCGGTGGCGGCGCAGTTTGATGCGGGGATTCCGGTGGGGACGAAGGCGCCGGTTGTTGCGGTCAATGGGTTGGATGGGAAGCCGGTGGATCTTGGGGTCTACATTGGGAAGAAGCCGGTGTTGATCGAGTTTTGGGCGACCTGGTGTGCGGTGTGTAAGACCCTGTTGCCGCAACTTGAACGGGTTCGGCAAGAATATGGTGACAAGGTCCAGATGATCGGGGTCAACATCACCGTGAACGACTCCCGGGACCGGGTTCGCCGGTATCTGGCGCTTCACAAGCCGCCGTTTTTGGCGCTGTATGACGACACCGGCGTCAGCAGCCGAGCCTTTGACGTCCCGACCACCGCCTACATCGTGGTCCTCGACGCCAAGGGCACGGTGGTGTACACCGGCTCGGGATCGGACCAAGACTTGGTGGCGGCGGTCGCGAAAGCGGTCCCTCGATGAAGACGGCCACGCTCCTGGTCGCCGCCGTGGTCACCCTCTCATCGACCGCCTGGTCCCAGGCCCCAATCCGCGCCAACCTGCTCGGCACCCCCCGGGTCGGCCGCCCGGCCCCCCCCATCACCCTCCCCTACGCGACCGCCGCCGAGCGCCGAGCGCCGAGCGCCGAGTTCCGAAGCGCCAGCG
>JANMHX010000259.1:0-15818 GCA_031375485.1 Gemmatimonadota bacterium
CCAGGTTTGTGTCGCCGCAATGGCTACTAGGATGTGTCGGTCAGCGGCCTTCGATTCGGCGAAGATGTGGCACGCTCTTCTTGCTTCGGGACAGACAGGAACTCGACCAGGAGGAGGTCGAGAGCCCCGATTTCACTACGCGGCGCGCGCGCGCGATCGACAACTACGTGATGGCGTGGCTCGCCGGTATGTCCCTTATCGCCTTGGCGGTGCTTTTGCTGGGCGACATTCCACAGTTGGTCGGGATTGCCGTGTCAGTCGTGGCTGGCCTTCGCATTCTTGAAATTGCCCGGTCCACAGTTAACACCGCGGTGTTCGACAACATCTTCGGCCGGCCCGATAACCTGGTTGCCTCCCATCCGCGAATAGTGCTCCTTGCTCTCGTAAACTACATCGAGGTGTGGGTGTGCTTCACGGTGCTGTACGCGGCTTGGCCGAAAACGCTGCATCCAACCTGTGGAGGCAGTTGGTCTGATGCCCCCTATTTCAGCCTCTTGACGCAGGTGACTGTCAGTTTTGGGGATCCAGTGCCAGTCGGTTGGGGACGTGTCGTCGCGATGACCCAAGCCACGCTGGGCGTCCTTTTCCTTGTGCTAATCCTGGGGCGCCTCGTCGCTAGTCAAGCACCAATTCACACGATTGCCACCTTGCGGCGCCCCGATCCGGCCCCGAACCCATCAGATTCTCCGCTGAACTCCACAACTGAACCCACGTAGTTCGGATCCGTGTTCAAAGTGGCCCCTGTCAACGCGGTCCAAGGGGTCGCCTAGCGAAATATCGCGTTCAGGATCGTGAGCAGCTTTCGCCTGCGGGCTGCGCAGGCCACGCGTCGGCGTGGCCGTGTCGCCGCCGATCGCCTGGACCACGCGGCGATCCATGCTCAACGTTCTCCGACTCGGTCCACCGATCGAGGCTAACGCATGACGGATTCAGGCGGTCGAGGCCTGCGGAAGGGGTGGCGGAGATGGCGTCTACTTCGACCGCGAGATTCTTTCGCCCACCTGCGGTTTCGGAAGGCCGCCGCGGTACTCCGAGCCGGGCCCGCGGAGGTCAGTGAAAGGACCTCGGGGGATTGAGACGGGTTGATGGGGGATGCGGAAGGGCAGTGACGAGTGTCCTACTTTGACGATGGGTCCGGAGGGCAGGCGAGACAGGGCCGAACGCCCGGTTCCGGCTTTCGTTCGGGCCGGACCGCCGCCGAGTTCTTTGTGCCGGCGAGCGGTTGGTGAAATCGGGGGTCGACGGACGGAACCCCGCCAGCTGAGCAGGGTGTAGGCGTAAGGTCCGGTTTGAGTGCCAGATCGTCGTTGGCCCGAGGGGCGGGTGGGCTGGGGGTGAGTGGTGCAGAGGGTTATCGTGGTGGAATAAAGTGATATCTTGCGTCGCGAGCGGGGTTTGCCGGCTTCGGTGGCCGCCCCGGCCTCACACAACAAAGTCAGGCCCCACACCGGAACCGGAGCTGTGATGGTTTTCCCAGTCACCCGAACCATCATTGGCCGCATGGACGGGTGGGTGCACACGTTTGCGCAACAACTAGCGCCGGCGGAGCGGGTACCGATCAAGGAGAGTTTCCGCTGGGAACATCCTGAGAAGAGCCCTCGTTCGGTCCAAGTAGCGAAGGCTGCGCGTGCCGTATCTGGGCTGCGGGCCGCCCTCCATCTGGCCGACATGGCTCACACGATCGAGTCTGGTACGATCCTGCGCACAGTGGCGGACTTCTCCGCGGAGATCCTCTATCTCGGAGAGGCCGTTCTTGAGGGCAGACTGACAGCCGACCAGGAGAGGTTTGTCGACCAGCATTTTGCGCCGATTCCGACCGACCCGGATGAATTGGCGGCCCGGGAGCGAGAATACTACGTTGGGCGCAAAGACATAGCTAGCGCTCACCGCCGCATCATGGAGAAATTCGGAGCCCCGGCAGGCGAGATGGCCAAGATCGGGGCCTTCCTCAACAAGGGCTACGATTCTTACGTTCACGGCGCCAATAGCTCAGCGATGGAGTTGTACGATGTCCGGATCAATTCGTTCATGCTGCGTGGCCATGTATCGGCGAGGTTTGTCTGCATGGCTAAGGTCGGCGTTGCCGGGAAGACACAGGAACTTCTCAATGCCTTGCGCTTCATGGCAATCACCTGGGGAGCTGGCGCGCTCTCGGCGGAAATTCGACACGCGAGTGAAGAGCTCGATGCAAGTGCCGAAGATTCTCCAAGGCCGTGCGCCGGGCTCACGTGAACGTACGGCCTAACCCGGGGAATGAGGCTGGCGGCCGCCAGTGGCGGCCGCAGCCTATCGACAACTCGTTCGACCGCCGATGCCACGCTGGTGACGCGCGTGCACAACCTGACGACACTTGGATGGTCCTTATGACTCGATTCACTCTCCCCCGTTGGTCCGTGCTGGCAGCCCTCCTCGGGGGCGCGTGCGGTGGCCCCACACCCGCCTCCACGCGCGCCGAGCGGTTGCCTTTCGATCTGGACGCAACGCGTCGCCTCATCGCGCAGCAGAACGAGCGCTTCACCAAGGCGCATGTCACGGGCGACATCGCCACGATCGACTCGATGTTTACGCCGGACGCCAAGTCCTTCCCGCCCGGCTCCGCCGCGGTGACCGGCGTTCCGGCGCTGCACGCCTTTACCGTGGAGTACCTCAAGGCCGGTGTGACGGAGTTTCGCGAGGAGACCACCGACTTCTACGGGAACGCGGAGTTGGTGGTTGACGCAGGCACCTACGTCGTGACCTACGGCTCCGCTCCCGTGACCGAGCGCGGCAAGTACCTGAACGTGTGGACGCAGGTGAACGGAAGCTGGAAGATCAAGGCAAACATGTGGAACACCGACGCGCCTGCTCCGACGCCGAACTGAATATCCAACATGCCATCACCACCCGGGGCCACCCTCCCGCTACGGATCATCGTCGAGCAACCCCTCGCAGACGTGGCCCTTGCCCTCCAACATGGCAAAGATGGCCTGGAGCCCGCCACGGCTATTTCGCCCACCGAGGTTGTCTTTGACTTCTCCGTGAGCCTCGGCCCGCCCCAAGCTGACGGAACGCCCAACCTCCTCGGGCCTTATACCCAAGGTCCCTCGGCCACTCGCTTCGCCTATATCTGCGTGGGCCGGCGGGCGGGACAAGCGACGAGCTCATGGGATGGGCGCGTGAAGGTGCCGCTCACCGGCATCACCCAGTCACAGGTGAAGGCGGGCCCGCCTTGGCAACGGTGCGATTGCCGGCAGACCCGTGGCAGCTGGTAACGGATAGCTTGGCTTAGATGGGGAGGGGCCCGAATCGTGAGTCAATCATCGGTTGGTGTCAACGCAGCTGGCGGCAGCAGGCCTCCCGCGTGGGTAGTCGTTTTAGCGGCGATTGTACCGGCGGCCGCCGTGTTTCTCTCGACCCGGATGTATACGGCGACATCAACGCGAGAGTGCCAGCGACGATACAAGGCCGCGCTGACACCCGCAGACTCGGCGGTTGTCGACACGACGGTCGTCACTTCGGCTAGAGACCACGGCGGTTTGCAACGGTGCGGAACCATGCGGTACAGCGCACGCTGGCGATAGACCCTCGCGGTCTCGTCAAGGCAACGGGGCCCCCAGCCAGCCTTCGCGACTGGCTCCGCTTGGCCTCGGCTGAGCCGGGTGTAGGCGTGAGATGCCGGTCGGGTGCCGGATCGTCGTTGGCCCTAGGGACGAGTGGGTTGGGTGGGCGTGGTGAGGAAGTGATATCTTGCGTGGGGAGCGGTGTTTGCCGGCCTCGGTGGCCGCCCTGGCCGAACACAACGAAGTTGGGCAGACCAGATACCATGACTAGTCACGTCGCTGGCCGCGTGTTTGCCAGCCACTATCAGCTTCTCCTCTGCGACGACCCGGCGAGGCCGGTACCGGAGGAGGCGAACTGGACTGAGGAAGACGTCGCCCGGGGCTTCTCTGGCGACGCGCGGACGCGGTTGGTCGGCACCGAAGCCGACCTAAACGACCATTGGATAGAAGTAAGCGTCGTGTCGGCGCCCCCAGATCTCGCCGAGTGGCAACGCGTAACGCTGGTCTCCTGTCGCTCGGAGACCGGCCGCTTCCACGTGATGTCAGTCATCGACGATGCGCCGCGCCTGTCCTTGCAGATCGGCGTTGGCGAGTTCTCCGTCTACGTTGCCGGCCAGAATATAGGTGTCGATCGGTCCACGCTCGGCGAGGACGGAGAGATCTCCGACGAGGAACTCGCGCAGCGCCTTGACCTGGAGCGGTACCACATCTTCGTCGTCCCCGGTCCGCCGACAGTAGAGGGTAGGGTGCGGGACGCCGGGTAGGGCGCTCACGCCATTTGGCTGCCCAACCCAGTCGTGAACTGGACGGGCGCGAAGGGCTAAGTCGCGGCCGCGCCCGTCAGCCAAGACTAGGTCGTTAGGCATCATGTTAGGAGCCCGAATGGGTCGACTCTGCGGCATCGTTTCCGTCCTCGTCTCGTCGACCCTGGCCGGCGGCGCTCGGCCGGCGTCAGCCCAGTCGTCGCCTCTCAAGGAATTCACCGACCTCCTCGCCATGCAGTATCAGGCTATCTCCGCTGCCGACACCACCGTCCTCGGTCCATTATGGGCTCCCCAGCTTGTCTGGGTTCTCGGCCCGACCGGTAGCTCCGTGACCAGGAGTCAGCTCATGGCTGCGGTCAGCCGGCCTCAATCACCCCGACCCCGCTTTGAGGTGGACCAGGTCCAGATCCGCCAGGCTGGCACCGCCGTCATCGTCGACTACCGTCGCCGCGACACCAGGCAGGTGGCGGGGTATCAGATGGCGACCGTAAGCCGTGTGGTGGACGTGTTCGCCGGCCCCCGAAGCGTCGTCAGCTCGTCGCGCATTCCCAGACCTGGCTGGTATCGCCGGCCTCTAGCTGGCTGGCTGATTCGGCGGCGCTCCATCCGTTCGTTGGGCGGTACCAGATTGCTCCCGACTACATTGACAATGTTCACTGGGAAGGCGGGCAACTGGTGGCTACGGCGAGTGGCCAGACCGCTGGTGCAGTCTTGGTACCGGTGTCAGGATCGGCTTTCCGGCCAGATGGCGTCGGTGCCCTGATCGTCTTCGAGCGGGACCCAGTTGGCCGCGTGACGGGCTACGTGCAGGGGTTCCCAGACGGACAGGTTGTGCGGGCAGTCCGACTTCGGTAGGCCGGCTCTATAGGCAGGAGAAGAAACAAGCACGTGAATCGCCATCGCATGATGCCAAGAACAAATGTCGGCCGCGGTCGGAGTCCCGCTCCCCAAGGGAGGTTGCGATGCCCGTGATCTCCACGTTTTTCGGGATCATCATCCGGATGTACTACCAGGAACATGAACCGGCTCACTTTCACGCCGAGCACCGGGGCGAGCAAGCGACCTTCACGTTCGACGGGCAGTTGCTGACGGGCGCCATCAAGTCACGAGGTGCCCGTCGGGAGATCGAGGCCTGGGCACTGCTCCATCGCCGCGAATTGGCGTCCAACTGGGCGCTGATGAAAGCGGGCCGACCCCTTGAGCGAATCGAACCGCTCCAGTAGGCTTTAACCATGCCCTTTCTCCCAGCAGTCGTCACGGCTCAGTACCTCGGCACCTACCGGATCCGTTTGGGGTTCAACGACGGCACGGAGGGGGCCGTCAGCTTCCGCCGTTGGCTCAAGGGACCGATTTTTGAGCCCCTCCTCGATCTCGACTACTTCCGGCGCTTCTTTGTGGAGGGCGGGACGGTGGTCTGGCCCAACGGCGCCGACATTGCACCCGAAACGCTCTACTCGGCCACGCGCGCTCCGCAGCCGAACAAGCGCTTGCCGCCGACGAAAGCTCGCCGGCCTTCCCGCAAGCGCAACGTCCCGGTGTCGCGCCTTCGCAGCTGAAGCGCCGGCCCCGGTCGGGCCCGCGACGAGCGCCACGGATTCGCACCTCGGCGAAACGGGGCATATGTGACGGCCGGCACTGCGCCGGCTGGTCGTAGGTGTGACCTTCAAATCCATGTTCGTTTCGCACAGAGGCGCGGTCCTGGGAGTGCTGACCCAACTCCTCGTCTCTTCAGTCGGCGCCCAGCCTCCCCGAATCGCCGTGATTGTCGGCGGCGGCGCCCTACTGCCGTTGCGGTCGATCGGCACCTTCAACTCCGCGGAAGCTAGGCTCAGCGGAGCTCCAGCCTTTCAGTTCGGCGTGGACGTCTCCGCGCCGAGCGATCGTTTCGGTGGCCAGATCGACGCCCTGCTCGCTCCGGGCACCTCGTTGGAGATTCGGCCAACCCGGGACTGTCGGACCCCGGGCTGCGCACCGCTCTCGAATCCACGTATTCGACTGAGCGTCGTGACCGCCAGTCTGTGGGCCCGGCCCGTCGCCTCCGTCCCTATTCGCCTCCAGGTTGGCGTTGGTTTCGTGGCCCGGGGAAAATCCGACGACGTCTGCACCTGCGAACCGGTGAGCGATCGTTACTACCTGGACGCTGGACGGTTTGCCCAGCGGCATTCGGCCCGCGGCGCCCGGTTTGCCGCTTCGTGGGCGCCGTCGTCACGGGTGCCTCTCGAAATCACGGTGGCGGACCTGATGGCCGGGGCAGAGGCGAAGCGGCTCCAACACTACTTCACCGTGCTCGCCAATCTTCGTTGGCGGATCCGGTTCCGGGAATAGTGAGGCCCGCCGGCCATGGCGAGCCCACTACCGACCAGTCGTTCCCTCTACCCCAAGTAAGCGCCGCACCATACCTTTCGGCTCAATCGATGCTTCGTACTCCAGTAAGGGTGCCGCTAACTCGTTGAGGACCAAGCACATGGCCGCTACATCCGCCGTCCATTCAGACCCCGAGATCCTGGGCGGAACGCCGGTGTTTGTCGGAACTCGGGAACCGGTGCAGAATTTGATCGACTACCTCGAGCACGGGCGAGACCTGGCCACTTTCCTAGATGACTTCCCCTCCGTGGGCCGGCCGCAGGCGATCGCGGTTCTCGAAGAAGCCAAACAGCTCCTCTTGGCCGGTGCGCGTCCTGCTCGATGAGTGCTTTGCCACGTGGGCTGAGTTTCGGCGCGAGGAGCTCGGAAGGGGTGACGCGGCGTCGGCACGGACGGCGTTTCAACGCGCGAGCGGGCTGAGCCAAAACGCGAGCGGATCGGCTCAGTGCTTCGCCATTTTCGCGTTGCACTGAGGGACCACCGCTGACTCGAACAATCCGGCGTAGAAGACTAGTTCCTCATTCTCCGCCACACCTCTCCGTCCAATTCCCAGGTGTCACCGAGGTGGATCCGCCGCCACCGTACGCCGTCCCATTCCCAGGTATCGTCCATCCGCCTGGTACGACCGCCCGAGTCGTGCACCAGTCCGCCGTACAGGACGAGACGGCCGCGGCGTGAATCGAAGGCGAGGCCGGGCGCATACCTGGGACCCGGATTTGGTGCCTGAAGGGGAATCTCCCGCCACCGGTCGCCGTCCCATTCCCACAGGTCGACGAATGCGCGAGATCCTGCCTCGCCCCCATACAGCAATGCAACGCCGCGGGCATCGTCGAACGCCATCGCGTGCGCATTGCGAGGCGCCGGGCCGGTGTCGGCCGCCTTGATCCAGCGGGTACCATTCCAGCGCCAAGTGTCGCCCAGGTAATGTTGCGCTCCCGCGGAGTCGGGCGCTGAAACCCCGCCAAAGAGCAGGACTTCGTTCCGCCGGCCGTCGTAGATCATCGCTCCCCAGCCTCTGGGAGACGGACCCGGGAGGTCGAGTCGCGACCACTGCAGCCCGTTCCACTCCCAGGTCTCGCGAGGCCAGACCCATCGGGACGTTCCCAGCGGGAGCCCACCGCCGCCGAACATGACCGATGCCGCCCGCGACGGGTCATGCACCAGGTAATGATGGTCTCGCACCGCTGGCAACGTTGGATCGCGTCGGCTCCAGCTCTCGCCGTCCCATTCCCAGAGCTCGTCGAGGGAATGCAACGACGGCTCATTCCTCAGGCCTCCGTGAAGGATCAGCCGCCGGCGTGAAACGTCGTAGTCAGCGGCGGCGAGCCGACGCATCAGCGGCCCTGACCCTGGCATTCGCTGCCAGCGGCTCCCGTCCCAACTCCAAATGGCAATCGAATCGTGCGCGGAGCTGATCGGGACCGCGGATCCCACGAGCGCCAGGACGCGCCCGAGTGCGGGGCTGTAGACCAGATTGGCGGCGAGAGCCCCGCCGGGCGATTCGACGACCGCGGGTTTACCCGAACGGCCACCGGATGACGGCGTGCTGCAGGCAAGCCCGGCCAAACCGAGCGCAGTCGCTAGACCGGTTGAGCGCATACCATGAATGGTAGCTTCAGCCAAGCTCAGCCGCCGAGGCCGGCGGCGTAGTCGCCGCAAGATTGTTCAAGACATGCAGGTCAGCCTGAATTAAGTGTGACCGTCGCGCGGTGACATCGCTTCTACCGACGGGTAACCCGTCCCGCGATCAGCAGCCGCAATCCCACGGAGCCCAGTATGGTACGTCACACGCTCGCCTTTGCTTCCTTTGCGCTCCTGCCGACGCAGTCGTCCGCGCAGGCGCCCTGGCCGATGGACCGACCGGGGTTCGTTTTTGACGGGGCTCGCCGGGTTGCAGTCCTCTTCGGCGGCGGCGACGACCAGCGCACCAATGGAACATGGGAGTGGAACGGGTCGCTGTGGAAAGCGCGATCCGGTGAGGGTCCACCGGCCCGGAGTTCCCACGGCATGGCGTACGACTCGCGTCGTCAGCGCGTGGTGTTGTTTGGTGGCTACAACGCGAGCGGACTTCTCCCTGACACCTGGGAGTTTGATGGCACTCGCTGGCAGCAGCTCGCCGACGAAGGGCCGTCACCCCGGATCGCGTTCGGCATGGCGTACGACAGCGCGCGAGGGAAGACCGTCCTCTTTGGCGGCGCGGGTGGCCGCGGTGAACCAACATCCACCGACACGTGGGAGTGGGACGGCGTCAGGTGGCTCCGACGCGCCACGACGGGGCCGGCCGGGAACTCTTTCCTCAAGATGGCCTACGACGCCAGACGTCAGCGGGTCGTGGCCTTCGGCGGACGAGGCGGCGGCGGGGAGACGTGGGAGTGGGATGGCACGAGCTGGAACCGAGTGAGCACGTCCGGGCCACCACCGCGCGATCACCACGCCATGGCGTACGACAGCAAGCGGCAGCGCGTCGTGGTTTTTGGCGGAGGAAAACAACTGCCCAACGGAAGATTCCCCGCCGACACCACGGGAGCATGGCTCCGCGATCTGTGGGCGTGGGACGGAAGCGCCTGGACCGAACTCGCCTCGAGCGGACCACCATCGCGTGGTGGCCTGCCCGGGTTGACGTACGATCCCGTGAGAGATCGCCTGATCCTTTTCGGTGGCGGACATCTGGACGGTACCTGGGAGTGGGACGGTGGGCGCTGGAGCCTCGTCAGTGACCCACCCGAGAGACGGCTCGCCACACCCTGACCGAGGGGCACCGGTCGCCCTGTGGACAGGATGGCATCGCTACGATAGGCGAGGTACCGGAAGGGCGGCCTCTGGCGTTTTCGGTCGGCATGTTGCTGGAGCCGAGCGGAGTCCCTACTCTTCAACGTGTCCGCCATGCCCTGAGGCCGAATGACCCCGACCACCCGAGACCAGGTCCTCGAAGTCATCAAGACGCTGCCGCCTGAGACCTCCGTCGAAGAGGCAATGGAGCGGCTCTATTTCCTTGCCAATATCGAGGCGGGGCTGCGGCAGGTCGAGACCGGCCAAGTCCTTTCCCACGAAGACGTTAAGCGGCGCTTGCTGGATCGGTCGTGATTCCCGAGTCGGGCCGAGTGGTTCCGGAGCGTGATCGCGCCGAGATTCGCGAGCTGATCGAGGGCTCGTATCGCATCGTCTATCTCGTCGCCCCAGAGGTCGTTCACGTTTTGACCGTGTTTCACGGGGCACGGCTCTTCCCGGCCGGGGACGCGGTATAACAAGGAATTGAAGCCGGCGGGCGGGGCAAGCTGGCCTTCGCTACTGGCTCCGCTTGGCTTCCAGCGCGGAGGCACCGCTTCCGACCACTAACTTCTCGATCGCACCGGTTGGCCCCGCGACGAACGTGACGGTCAACTCCTGGCCTTTGACGAAGAAGGTCGTCGGCGTCTCGGCCAAGAGCGCGGTCGGCACGTCGGAGCCACTCTGCCGGACCACCAAGCCGGCACCCTCGCGGGTCACGATCAGGCTGGCCCCGGCCCCGGTCACATAGGTGCCGACGTAGCGGTCGAGCACTTTGGGGTCGAGGGTGATGGCCTTTTTCTCCACCACGACCGGCGGTTGCAGGGCCAGGAAGCGGGCCATGCCTTCCGCCGTGAGGCAAATGTCACCGGCCCGATAGACGTCGAAGTGGACCTGGGCGGAACCCCGCCGGCTGAGCCGGGTGTAGGCGTGAGATGCCGGTCGGGTGCCGGATCGTCGTTGGCCCGAGGGACGCCGGGGTGGCCGCGCTGGCCGCATCCAACGAAGTTAGGAGGCTCCACTAGCCTCCTCGTGGGCCTGTCTTCAAGAGCTCCCAGAATGCCCGGGGTGCCACAATCGGAAGAGGCGCCCCGGCGGCGACGCTCAAGAGATCTGCATCGCCGGTCACCAGGACTTCAGCCCCACCCGCGACGGCCTCGGCCAGCACGACCCGATCGGACGGGTCGCGGATGACCAGCGCCATTGGCGGGGGGTCGCGCACCACCTCGCCCTGACTTCGCAGGAAGGCCTCGACCTCCTCAATGAGGCCCGGGGCCATGCGGAGTTTCCGACTGAGGATCCGCCGGAGCTCCACCAATACCGTTTCGCCCACCACGAGCTGGTGATCGGCGATGACAGCCTGGAATAAGTCCGCGCAGAGTCCCCGCGTCGCGAAGGCGCTGACGAAGACGTTCGTGTCGAGATAGACCTTCAAGAAACGTCCCGAAAGACGTCCTCATCGGTCAGGTAGCCGGCGGCCTCCGCCAGCGGTAGAATCCGGCGCCGCAGGTCCTGGAACTGTGCCAGCGCGAGTTGGCGCCGTACCGCATCCCGGACAATGTCGCTCCGGCTCCGGCCACTTCGCTTCGCCGCTCGGGCCAATTGACGTTCCAGTTCCCGATCCAGCCGGATAGTCAGGGCAGAGGTCTTCATGTCATGCATTGTAATGCGCACGGCGCCTCCGAACAAGGACTTGGAGAGCGTTGATCCTGCGCCAGCAAGTCGACGTGCCAGCGCTGGCGCTACTGGCTCCGCTTGGCCTCGAGGGCGTTCGTGCCGCTCCCGACCAACAACTTCTCGATCGCCCCGGTCGGGCCCGCGACGAACGTGACGGTCAACTCTTGGCCTTTGACGAAGAACGTCGTCGGCGTCTCGGCCAAGAGCGCGGTCGGCACGTCGGAGCCACTCTGCCGGACCACCAAGCCGGCTCCCTCGCGGGTCACGATCAGGCTGGCCCCGGCCCCGATCACATAGGTGCCGACGTAGCGGTCGAGCACTTTGGGGTCGAGGGTGATGGCCTTTTTCTCCACCACGACCGGCGGCACGTACTCCTCCCCCCGGAGCAGTTTGAGGGCGGCCTCGCCGATGGTGGCCGGCGCCCCGGAGTTCGACATGTAGTAGACGCCCACTTTGGCGTCCACGTCACCCATCATGTAGCTGCTCTGGCCCGGAATCCCGCCGCTATGGGCAATGACGGTGTGCCCGTTCGGCTCCTTCCGGACGCTCCAGCCGAAGGCGTAGGTCCCGCCGAAGGGCGGCTCGTGGGCCAGCTTGGCCGACGCCTCGGAAATGATCCGCTTGCCCCGGAAGGTGCCGCCATTCAAATGCATGGCCAGGAAGCGGGCCATGTCTTCCGCCGTGAGGTAAATGTCGCCGGCGGGATAGACGTCGAAGTGGACCTGGGCGACCGGCTCCGGCTTCCCGGTGGCGCCGCCCGCGTTGTACGGCAACGCCATCAGCTCCACCATTTCCGGCGACGGCACCACCGGATGGGGCGTGGTGACGCCGAGCGGCTTCAAGATGTTGTCGAGCATGTACTTCTCGTACTCGGTGCCGGAGAGTTTCTCGAGCAGGAGGCCCGCCATGCCGTAGGCGAAGTTGTTGTACTCCCACTTGGACTCCGGCGCCCGGATCGAATAGAGCCCGGACACCATCTGTTCGAGGGTCTTCGGGAGCTCACGGCCCCAGAGCGGCTTGGTGACGGCACCCGCGTTCAATCCGGACCAGTGGGAGAGGATGTGGCGGGTGGTGACGGCCTTGTCGCTCTGCATCCGGTCCTGGACTTGGATGTTGCCGAGATACTGGTTCACCGGGACATCGAGGTCGAGCTTCTTCTGCTCCACGAGCTGGAGGAGCCCGGTGGCGGTCGCGGATTTGAAGGTCGAGCCGGTGCTGTAGATCGTCTCCGGCGTGGCGGGGGTCTTGGTCCGGACGTTGGCGTAGCCGAACGCGGCCTTCCAGACGATCGAGTCGCCCCGGACCAGGGCGATCGAGATCGACGGCACCCCGCGCTCCCGGATGGCGGTTTCGATCAGGCCGGTCAGCACGGTCTTGGTCTTTTCGAGATTGAACTGGCCCGTCTGGGCGGCGGCCGGGGTGCGGGCGAGGAGCCCGAGCAGCACGATGGCGCGGACGATAGGACGAAGCATGGAAAGTCTCACTTGATTCTCGGCATGATGTAGTTGGTCCGCGCCCGGGTTGGCCGGCCGTCGGGACCGAGGTCGAAGGTCATTCGTTCGCCTAACACGCCGTCCGGCCGGATTTCCCGGAAGGTGTGGTCGCCGGTTTTGCGGTACTTGGTGATGGTCTTGACGGGATTGGCGCTCGGCACCTGCATCGTGGCCAAGCCGCCCTGCCACCGGATCACTTCCATTTCGCCGCCGAAGCTCCAATAGGTGCCGAGGTACCGGTCGAGCGCGGGGTCGGCCGCGGCGATGCTGTGGGTCGAGTCCGCCCGGGCTTCCTTGACGGCGGGGCCGAGGAACTCGTAGGCCTGCTGGGCCAAGCCGGAGGCGTCGGTGTCGAAGGTGTTGGTCATGACGATGGTGGCGATCTTCTCGTCGGGCTTCATGGTCAACTGGGTCCGGTAGCCCGGGCAGCTGCCCCCGTGGCCCACGAAGGTCTTGTCCTCATGGCGCCAGACTTCGAAGCCCAAGCCCCAGGTGGTTTTCCAGTCCGGATCGAGGAAGTGGACCCGCTGCATTTCCCGGAGGGTATTGGCCGACAGGACCGTCGTGCCGCCCTCGGCCAGCAACCGGAACTGCCAGGAGGCGAACTTGGCCAAATCGAGGGCGGTGGAGGCGTAGCCCGCGGCCGGCGCCATGGCTTTGGTCTGATAGAACGGCATCGGGTGGCGGTTGCCGTCCCGGTCGATGCCGCTGTAGCCCATGGCCAATCGCTTGCCGCGTTCAGCCGCCGGCATTTCGGAGAAGGTGTTGGAGAGACCGAGGGGCCCGAGAATGTTGGCCTGGACGTAGTCGGCGTAGGGCCGGCCCGAGGCGGCCTCGACCACGGCGCCCAGCATCGTGAAGCCCAGATTGGAGTACTGGAAGTACTGCTCCGGGCGATAGGCCACCTCGCGGCCGGCCACGTCCCGCTTGAGTTCCTCGATGCTCGGGAACGCCATGTTCGGTTCGACCCACAACGTGTCGGCAAACTCCCGCTGCAAGCCCGATGCGTGAGTCAGGAGCCCTTCGATCGTCATCGGGCCGTCGGCGGGGTAGGCGGTTTTGGGTGTGAACCACGGCAGGTGCTTGGCTACCGGATCATCGAGGCGGAGCTTGCCCTGATCGCGGAGTTGGAGCGTCGAAATGCTGGTGAACAGTTTGGAAATCGAGCAGATGCTGTAGAGGGTGTTCGGGGTGGCCGGCGTCTTCCGGGCCAAATCCGCATACCCGGTGCCGCCCTGCCAGATCACGTCTTGGTCGATGACCAGCGCGGAGGCGATGCCGGGGATCTTCTTGAAGGCCCGTTCGCCGTCGAGCCACTTCTCGTAGGCCGCGAGGGCTTCTTTGACCCGGGGATGGGTGCCGATGGCTTGGCCGTCGAGGGTCCGGGCGCCGGCGCTCAAGAGGAGGAGCGTGGCGGCGCCGAGCCGGAAGGCGGGTGTCAACATGAATGCTCGGGTCTTGGATGCCGGAAGATACGAACGTTGTCTGGTCGATGGCTAGGTCTTGGTGATCCTGCTGATGGCGGGGACCGAACGGGACAGGTACTATCCATCGTCAGGGGACCAGTCCCTTCCCAGGAGATCATGATGAGTGAAGAGGATCGCCTCCGCGTGCACCCGCACGAACGACTGGCTGGGAGCGTGCAGCACATCGACTTGGCCGCCATGGCCGCGCAGTTGCGAGCCGAGCCGCACGTCGCGACGAAGGCGAGCGAGATGCTCCTGACCATCTGTCACCATGCCTGCGCGTAGCGTGGCAGCACTCGGTGCGCTGCCGAGCGCGCGACGGAGTCCCTCGTGAGCCCACTGGTCCGGCGCTATCTCAAGACGGCCATCGCCTTCCTGCTGATCGGGTTGGGGTTGGGCCTCTGGATGCTGCTCGGCCGGGAGTTCGGCGTGCCGGTGGCGTGGCGACTGCGTAGCGCACACACGCACGCGTTGCTCGTGGGATTCGTGCTGATGATGATTGCCGGCGTCGCACTGTGGATGTTTCCACGTCCTCGCGCCGGCGAGGCCGAGCATCAACCGCTGCTCGCGGAGGTTGCCTGGTGGGGCATCGCGGGAGGCACCGCAGTACGCGTGCTGCTGGAGTCGTGGCCGGGGACACACCAAGGCGTCCCGTGGCGCGCGACCATCGTCGTGGCGGCGGCGCTGCAGGTTGCCGGACTCGGACTGTTCTTCGTGGCACTGTGGCCACGGATCCGAAGTTCCGGCGTGAACTCCGAGGGTCGCTAGGTGGACGGAGCCCCATTCCCTTGAGTTCCGCCAAGTGATGGCGGGGACCGAAGCGGAGAGGTACTATCCATCGTGGGACCAGTCCCTTCCCTCATGCCCGGAGGTAGCCATGCGCGGGTGGACAACACTGTGGGCCGTGGCGCTCCTGACGTTCCTGCAAGGCTGCTCCTCGACTATCGATCCGCCCCCGCCCGATCCCATCAACGCGGTTCTTGTCACCGGCGTCCCGACGAGTCCACTCCTGGTCGGTAGCACCGCGCAGCTGGCCGCCACCGCGGTCAACGCCACTGGGGGCACGGTCGCGGGTGCGACCTTTACCTGGCGGGCGAGCGACGCCACCGTCGCCAGTGTCAGCAGCGGCGGCCTGGTGACGGCCACTGGTCCCGGGCCGGTGACGATCACCGCGACCTCCGGTGGCAAAGACGGAAGCGCGGTACTCGACGTCCGGGCCGGCGGATCGGTTGGGCCCGCGGGCGGGATACTCACCTTGATGAACGGCGCCGTCACTCTCGAGGTGCCCCCGAACAGCCTCAACCAGACGGTGATGGTGCTCGTCCGGCCCACCGTTGACCCGGCCAACAACCCCCGGGTGGTGCCGGGGACGATCGTCGAGTTGGCGCCGGAAGGAACCTCCTTCGTGCAAGGGGCGACCCTCACCCTGCGGTACGAGACGGCTCGACTGCCGGCTCAGGTGACGGAGAACGCCCTCCAGCTCTATGGCGTCGCCGGTGGCGCCTGGGGACTGATCGCGAGCAGTACTGTGAACACCGGGACCAAAACCGTCGTCGGAGTGATCGGCCGAACCGGGGTCTACGCCGCGGCCGGGACCGGAGTCGACCGGATCGAGTTGATCGGGGCGGGCCTGGAAGGTGCCCTCTACGCCACCCAAACCACCCAGTTCGGCGTCGAGCTGTTCGACGCCTCCGGAAACCGCCTCACGGGGCGCACGGTGACGTGGAGTACCACTGACGCCACCAAAGT
>JANMHX010000264.1:0-12219 GCA_031375485.1 Gemmatimonadota bacterium
GGCCGGATTTCTACAAGGTCGGCCTGACCGGGGCCGGCGTCCAGGACAACCGGCTCGACAAGGCGTGGTGGAACGAACAATGGATGGGCAAAGAAATGGGGCCGATTTGGGATGCCAACTCGAATATTACGTGGGCCTCGAAGCTCACCGGCAAGCTGATGATCGTGCACGGCGAGCTGGACGACAATGTGCCGCCCGCCAATTCGCTCCGACTGGTGGATGCGTTGATCAAGGCCAATAAGGATTTCGAGTTCCTGATCATTCCCAATGCCAATCATCCCGTGATGGCGGTTCCCTACTTTTGGCGGCGGCAATGGGATTTCTTCGTTCGGGAGTTGCTTGGCAAGGTGCCCCCGGCCTATCAGATGAAGCCGTACCCATAGGGTCGTCCGGGAGGTGACAGCAGGTGTCAGCGGCGCTTATGCTTCGCATAAAAGCTATTAGTATCATTTGATACTGCCGCCGGTTTTCGCTAGCTTGTCCTCGGTGCCGCCCGGACCCATCAGCGCGCGGCTTCACCCGACTGTGGTGACGTGGCGGCTTCAGAAGGAGAGCATACCGTGCTGCAATTGAAGGGTGTTGAGCATGTCTATCCGAATGGTACCCGGGCGCTCGACGGGGTCACCATTTCGATCGGCAAGGGCATGTTCGGGTTGCTCGGCCCCAACGGCGCGGGAAAATCTTCGCTGATGCGGACGATCGCGACGTTGCAGACGCCGACCGCGGGCGAGATCAGGTTCGGCGATATCGACGTGCTTCGAGAACCTGCTCGCCTGCGGGCCACGCTCGGCTATCTGCCCCAGGATTTCGGCGTCTATCCGCGGGTCTCCGCCTACGACATGCTCGATCACATGGCTTCGCTGAAGGGCGTGATGTCCGCCGCCGACCGCCGTGCCACGGTGGAAACGCTGCTGGTCCAGACCAATTTATGGTCGGTGCGCACGAAGGCGATCGCCGGTTTCTCGGGCGGGATGCGGCAGCGCTTCGGCATCGCCCAGGCCCTGATCGGAAATCCCGAACTGATCATCGTGGATGAGCCGACCGCCGGGCTCGACCCCGAAGAGCGCAACCGGTTCTATAATCTGCTGGTGGAAATCGGCGAGCAGGTCGTGGTCATCCTCTCGACGCATATCGTCGAGGACATTGTCGACCTGTGCCCTCGCATGGCCGTGCTTGCGGCCGGACGGATCCAGCTCGAAGGCGCGCCGGGCGATCTGATCGCTGGCAGCCGCGGAACCATCTGGGCCAAGACCATCGACCGCGATACCCTCGACGACGTCAAGGCCGCCTATGAGGTGATCTCGACCCGTCTCTTCGCGGGCCGGACCATGGTCCACGTGTTGTCCGAACAGGATCCGGGCAACGGCTTTTCGCTGGTCGACGGCGGGTTGGAAGACGTCTATCTGTCGGCCTTGACGCGCGCCCGCCGCACCGCCGCAGAGCCAGCCGCATAGTGGACGCCCCGATGTTTCGAGCGATTGCGCGCTTCGAGCTGCGCTACCAGCTCCGTAATCCGGTGTTCTGGGTCGCGACCATCCTGTTCTTCCTGCTGACGTTCGGAGCGACGACGGTGGCATCGATCCGTCTCGGCAGCGGCGGCAACGTGCATACCAACGCGCCGGTCGCGGTCGCGCAGATCCAGCTGATCATGTCGATCTTCTTCATGTTCGTGACGACCGCGTTCGTCGCCAACGTGGTCGTGCGCGACGATGAAACCGGCTTCGGCAGCATCATCCGATCGACCAAAGTCGACAAGCTCTCCTACATGTTCGGCCGCTTCAGCGGCGCGTTTCTCGGCGCCGCGGTGGCGTTTCTCGCGGTGCCGCTGGCGATCTGGGTGGGCACCTGGATGCCCTGGGTCAACCCCGAGGTGCTGGGTCCGAACCGGATCCAGGACTACCTGTTCGGATACGTCGTGATCGCCCTGCCCAATCTCCTGGTGACGTCGGCGATCTTCTTTGCCATCGCCTGCTGGACGCGCTCGGTCACCTACAGCTATCTGGCGGCGATCCTCTTCTTAGTTCTCAACGTCTCGTTCGGCACGATGGTGAGGAAGTGGCCGGACTTCACTCTCGCCGCCTATATCGAACCGTTCGGCGCGCAAGCGTTCAACATGGCCACGCGCTACCTCAGCCCAATCGAGGCGAACTCGCAGAGGTTGCAGGTCAGTTCGCTGTTGCTCAGCAATCGCCTGTTGTGGCTGGCGGTGTCCGTGGCGATCGTCGCCCTGGCGGTGTGGCGCTTCCGGTTCGCCGAGCGGGGTGCTTCCGCGCGGGGGGTCAAGCGGCAGCTCACCCAACAGACGAAGCTGGCTGCCGCAAAGCCCGTCGTGATCGACCGGTTGCCGGCGGCCTCGCCCCAGGCCGCCGCCTGGTGGCAACTTCGCACTCGCACGCGGTTCGAGATGGCACTGGTCTTCAAGAGCCCGGCCTTCTGGGTGCTCGCGGTCGTCAGTGCGCTGTATCTGTTCAGCACGCTGAACATCGCGGGACGTTTCTATGGCATCCCGATCTGGCCCCGCACCTTCTCGATTATCGAGGTGGTTCAGGGTACGTCCAGCTTGTTCGGCTTGTTGATGGCGATCTATTTCTCCGGGGAGATCGTCTGGCGGGAGCGGGAGCGCCGGATCAACGAAATCATCGACGCGACGCCCCTGCCCAACTGGGTCGTCATGCTCTCCAAGCTGGCCGGGGTCACCGGCGCCCTGCTGGCGCTCGGGGTGGTGATCACGCTGGTGGAGGCAGTCCTATTCCAACTCGCGCGCGGTGTCACCGATATCATGCCCGGACAGTGGCTGGCCTGGTTTGTCCTGCCCAATGCCATCTATCTGCTCCTGATGGCCGTGCTGTCGATCGTGGTGCAGGCCGTCAGTCCCAACAAGTTCGTCGGCTGGGGCATCATGCTGTTATACCTCGTCAGTACGTTGGTCTTTGCCGGCATGGGGTTGGATCATCCGCTGATCAACTATGCCGCGGTGCCGATGACGTTTTCCGAGCTGAACGGCACGGCCTATGGCGGGGTCGTAGGCTGGTGGCTTCGGTTCTATTGGCTGGCCTTTGCTGCGATCCTGATCGTGATCGGCCATCTGATGTGGCGTCGCGGCACCGCGGTGACGCTGAAGGGGCAGTGGCGTACCCTGCCGAGCCGGCTCCGCGGCAGACCACTGGCCCTGCTCACCATCGCGGTGGTTGCCACGGTTGGACTGGGAGGTTTTCTCTTCTTTAACATGAACGTCCAGAACCGGTATCTGAGCGTTGACGACATCAACCGCGATCTCGCGCAATTGGAGCAACGTTATGCCCGTTTCATCGGACTGCCGCAGCCGACGTTAACCGACATCACGCTCGACGTGGATCTGTATCCGTCCCGTAACGTGATGCAGGTGGCCGGGACCTACCGCTTTGTCAATGCGACATCGGCGCCGATCGCGGCGCTGCATGTCCGCACCTTGCCCGGCGCCGCGTCGTTGCGCGCGGTGTCGGTGCCGGGCGCGAAGCTGGTGCAGGATGACAAGGAGCTCAACTACCACATCTTCCAGTTCGACCAGCCGCTGCAGCCGGGCGTGAGTGGTACGTTGTCCTTCCGAACCATTCTCGCCAAGCGTGGTCTGGCGGCCTTGCCGAGCGACCGCCAATCGTACGAGGGCGATGCGCAGCCGGCGGCCAACGGCACCTATGCCATCGGTCAGTTGTTCGCTCCGGTTCTGGGCATGAACCGCCTGGGCTTTCTGCAGGGCAACAGCCAGCGACGGAAGTACGGCCTTCCGCCCGGTGTGCCGACGCCGACGCTCGAAGACCGCGCGGCGCTGGCCAGCAATTACGCGGGTGTGACGCGGGTCAATACCGATATCACCGTCACGACGGACGCCGACCAAACGCTGGTGGTGACGGGGGCCCGGGTGTCGGACAGCGTCGCCAACGGACGCCGGACCGCGCGGTTCGTGTCGCCCATCCCCACGCTCAACTTCATCACGATCCAGTCGGCGCGGTACCAGGTGCGATCCGCTGACGCCGGCGGCGTGGAGATCAGCGTCTACTACGACGCCAAGCATCCGATGAACGTCGATCGGATCTTGGGGGTCATGCAGAGCTCACTCGATTATTACCGCGAGAATTTTGGGCCGTATCAGTATTCCTATGCCCGAGTCATCGAGCGGCCGGGCTATGGTGGCGGCGCGAACTCCGCTCCCGGCACGATCGGCTACTCCGAGAACGTCGGCTTCACCATGGATCTCAGCGACCCCAAACAACTCGATTTCCTGGCGTATGTCACCGCGCACGAGCTGGCGCACCAGTATTGGTTCCACCAATTGATGCCCGCAGACATGCAGGGTGCGGAAGTGCTGACGGAGGGCTTGGCGCAGTATTCGGCGCTGATGGTCATGAAGCGCCGATACGGGCCGGATCAGATGCGGCTCTTAATGAAGTACGAGCTCGATCAGTATCTGCAGGGACGCCGTTTGGAAGGCGCGGAGGAGAATCCGCTGGCCCGCACGCGCAATCAGGGATACATCCACTACCAAAAAGCGGCGATGGTGATGTATCTGCTCCAGGATCGCCTGGGCGAGGACCGTGTCAATGCCATGCTTCGCAAGTTGCTCGACACGTATCGCTTCAAGGGCGCACCCTACGCGCGGTCGGTCGATCTGGTAGACGGCTTCTTGTCGTTAGCCCGGACGCCGGCGGAGCGCCAGTTGGTTGACGACCAATTCTATCGGATCACGCTGTATGAGCTGAAGGCGAAGGAGGCGACGGTGCGCCTGCTGGCAAACGGCCAGTTCGAAACCACGCTGACCGTCGATGCCAGAAAGTTCTATGCGGATGGGAAGGGGAACGAACGACCGGCTGCCTTCGACGAATTGGTCGACATCGGCGTCTTCGCCACGCGGCCTGGGGCGGGTGAGACCGATGCCGCCGATGTAGTGGCGATGCAGCGGGTCCGGATCGGATCGGGCGAACAACAGGTTCGCGTCGTGACCCGACAGCGGCCGGTCTATGCGGGGATTGACCCTTATATCAGTTTCATCGATCGCAATTCGAACGACAATATCGTGCCAATAGTGGATTCCACGCGCCCACTTCACTGATGCGTATTGTCTTGCCATTGGCGCGAGCGCGTTGATCGCCTCGCCCTAAGGACCACTCCGGCGGCCGCCGGTCGGCGGTTCACTTCCGCTTGGGCGGCTTCTTCGGCTTGGGCGGGGGGACTTCCTTGGCCGTGATCACCACCAGCTTGGTGAGCCAGTCGCGGTCGTCCAGCCGATCGGTCACCAAGAAGTGCGGCTTGGCCCCCGGATACGGCGGGGCTTCCGTCACCGTGCCGATGAAGGCCCGGCCGCCCTCGGTCGGCCGGACGTACAGCTGGTCGTCGCAAAGGAGGGCCACCACCCGCTCGTCGCAGTAGATGGCGAATTCTCCGAACATCTTGTGCGACCGGACGGAGCCCGCCCCGCGGATTTGGTCGGTGGCGTAGTCAGCGATGTGCTGTTTCGAGGCCATGGGTTCCCCCCGTCAGGTGGCTTTGCCTAGCCGAGCTTCTTTTTCCAGTACCAGGCCAGGCCGTGGTAGCTGGCCCGAAACCCCGAGAACTCCCGGGCGCCCTGGACGGCCGCCGGGTCGGCCTTGCCGGACAGCCACTGGGTGACGTGTTCATCGAACCGGTCAGCCCGGACGTCGTCGGGGAGGTCTTCCGCGAGCAGACGGCGGGCTGCTTCAGTCCAGTCGTGGAGGCCTTGCCGGAGGTCGGCGAACTGGGTCGCGGGATCTTCGTGAAAGCCGTAGTGGGTGCTGAAGAGCCGACGAGGTGCCCAGGCTTCGATCCGGTCGATGCTCGCGAGCCAGTCATCGAGGTGAAAGTCGGGCGGCGGGGTGACCGGCATGGTGGCCGGCAGCTGCGGCAATCGGATCCCGCCACAGTCGCCGACATAGGCCGTTCGGTCGGCCACGTCGTAGTACGCCACGTGATGCACGGCATGTCCCGGCGTATGGAGGACGTCGAACCGCCGGCCCCCCACCAGAATGGTCTCGCCGCCCACCAGGGGGCGGACTTGAGCCGCGGGAACAGGCAAGAACTTGCCCCACAACCGGTCCATGTCGGCGCCAAAGACGCGGGTGGCGCTGGCTACCAGTTTGGTAGGATTGATGAGGTGTTTGGCCCCGATTTCGTGGACATAGACCACGAGGTTGGGGTTCTGGTCCACCAGGAGCCCGGTGGCCCCGGCGTGATCGAAGTGAATGTGGGTGAGCAGAATGGCGTGGAGATCTTGGATCCGGACGCCGAGCCGGCCGAGTTCAGCGGTCAGCGTTTCGAGGGTTGATCCGGGCCCGGTATCGAGAAGAACGGGGCCGGCGTCGGTGGCCAAGAGCTGGGAGGCGACGTACGTTTCTCGCCCAAGGTGGCGGACGTCGATCGTGGTGTCGGTGAGGGTCATCGAAGAAATCTAAGGAGTCGGCAATCATGGCGCAGCGGGTTCTGATAACGGCGGCGGCTTCAGGCATTGGACTGGCGATAGCCCGGCGATTCGTCGCGGATGGCCACCGGGTCCATATCTGCGATGTCAACCCGGAAGCGGTGGAAGCCGCCAGGGCTACGTTGCTGGGGGCCAAGGGCACCGTGACTGATGTCGGCCAGCCGAAGCAGGTCGAGGCGCTGTTCGCCGAAGTCCTCGGCTGGATGGGCGGAATCGACGTCCTGATCAACAACCACGGCATTGCCGGCCCAAGGGGGTTCATCGAGGACCTCGACTACGACGAGTGGGACCACTGCATTCGAGTCAATCTGGGCGGGATGTTCTACACCATCAAGAACGCCGTCCCGCATATGAAGCAGCAGCGGAGCGGTTCCATCATCAACCTGTCGACGAGCTCGGCCCGCACGATGCTCCCCAAGCGGGCCGCCTACGTGGCCGGCAAGGTGGGCGTGCTTGGCCTCACCAAGAACTGCGCCCGCGAGCTCGGCCCGTGGAATATCCGCTGTAATACGGTGTTGCCGGGGTTCATGAACAACGCCCGGGGCCGGGGGGTGTTGGCGAAGGTGGCGGCCGACAAGGGCATTCCGGCGGCGCAATTGGAGCAGGAGGCTCTCCACTACGTTTCCATGCGGACGTGGATCGAGATGGACGAGATTGCCGACCTCTGCGCCTTCCTGGCCAGCGACCAGGCTAAACATATCTCCGGCCAAGAGATTGCGGTCGATGGCAACGCGGAGTGGGAGGAGTAATGAACCGGGTCGGGCTAGTCGCCGCTTCGCTGCTGATGTCGGCGGTTGCCGGGGCCGCGGCCCAGACGCCCATCGACTCGGCGCTCTTTGCCTATGTCCGGGGGCTCAAGGCCATCGACAATCATGCCCATCCGGTGTCGACCGCGCCGGGCGACCGGGATTTTGATGCGTTGCCGATCGACGGCTTTCCGCCGTTTGCGTTTCCACTCCGCTTGGCGCCCGAGAATCCGGAACTGATCGAGGCCTGGCGGGACCTCTACGGATACCGCTACGCCGATCGGTCCGACGCGCACCTCGCCGAGCTCAAGGCTCTCAAACGCCAGGCCAAGGCCGAACAGGGCGACAACTACCCGGCGTGGGTACTCGACCGGCTCGGGATCGGGATCCAATTGGCCAACCGGATGGCCCTCGGCCCCGGGGTGGCGTCGAACCGATTCCGGTGGGTGTCGTTCGTCGATCCGCTCCTGTTTCCACTCGATACCAAGGCCCTCCAGACCACCCCGGACCGGGCGGATTTGTTTCCGAAGACCGAGAAGAACCTCCGGCGCTACCTCGGGGATCTCGGCGTGGGAGCCTTGCCGGCCACCTTCGGGGGGTATCTCAGCCGGGTGGTGACCCCGACCCTCGAACGGATGGCGGCGGGCGGCGCAGTGGCGGTGAAGTTCGAGGCGGCGTATCTCCGGAGACTCGACTTCGGCGCGGCATCCATGGCGGAGGCGGTGACGGTGTACGACCGCTACCGGTCTGGCGGGGCGCCGTCCCCGGCGCGGTACCGGCCGCTGCAGGACTACCTGTTCCGGTACATCGGGCGGGAGGCCGGCCGACTGGGAATGGCCGTGCATATCCACTCCGCCGACGGCGCGGGGGGATACTTCGAGGCCGCCGGCAGCGATCCGCTGCTGCTCGAGCCGGCGCTCAACGACTCCTCGCTTCGGCGGACGAACTTCGTGATCGTCCATGGTGGTTGGCCGAATACCCGGAATACGATGTCGCTGTTCGCCCGGCCTAACGTCTATGCGGATTTCTCGTTTCTGAGCAACATGCTGACCGCCCATACGTTGGCCGGGGTGCTCCGCGAATGGTTGAGCGCCTACCCCGACCGGATCCTGTTCGGGTCCGATGCCTACCCGAACGACGAGGTGGTGGGGTGGGAGGAATGGGGCTGGCTGGGCAGTGTGGCCGGCCGGAAGGGGCTCGCGATGGCGCTCTCCGGCATGCTCGCCGACGGCCAGATTTCCCGCGACCGGGCCTACGAGATCGCCCGCCTGGTCATGCGGGACAACGCGGCCCGGCTCTATCGCATCAAGGTGGAATAGCGGCGGGGCGGTCCGCCTAACGTCGGCCTGGATCGCCCGGCGGGTATGGGTGCAAAAATGGGCGGGGATGGGAGCCGGCGTCCGACGGGGTTAGATTAGTTCCGTGCCTTTGATGTGGATGGACCGACGCCCGCTTTCCGGGGCCGGTCCCCCATGACTCCCACCGAGATCGCCAATGTCCCAGTTTAAATCCGAACAGCGCCGGATCCGTCACCATGGCCGTGAGTTCCATTTCGTGGCCTATGAGGGGCGGCTCGCCAACGACCGCCGGGGTGAAACCGAGCTGCCCGCGATGTGGTTCCTGATGAACGAGGGGAAACGGACGGCGGTGTTGCCGCACGAACTCGGGCAACCGGCGGAAGCGATCGACGCGCAACTGGTCGGATGGCTCGATGACAACGTGTTTTCGGCGGGCGTCGGGCAGGTCGTCGGACCGTCGCTTCCAACGGCGGAGAAGCCGCATTCCTGGCGCCGAAGCCGAGTGCGGGGCGGGTCCGAGGAATAGTCACCGGCCGGCACCCGAGCCGCTCGTTGCCGGTCATTTGCGCCGCCACCCCGCCCCAAAGGCGGGGTTTTCCACCCCACCTCCAGACCAGTTAGTCTCAAGAGCGCTCACCCCGTTGCCGACTCGCTTACCGTAGATCCTCGGGGTCCGTGCCAATCCGTTCGGGAGGCGATATGAAGGCAAGAACTTGGGTCATCGGGGCCATCCTTCTCGGTTTGATGCCCGCTGGTCTCGTGGGGCAGGCGGCGAAAGTGGCCCGATTCGGGGCCATCCTCAAAGGTGAGGTGCTCCGGTCTACCGGGGTGCAGTCGGTGCGGTGGCTGCCAGGGTCGAGGGGATATCTCGAGGAAACCGGTGACGCGTCCGGCGGCTTCGTGGCGATAAACCCCCGGACCGGAGCCCGGTCGGCGGTCTTCACGCCCCCCGTTCTTGCCAAGCTTCGGGCGGAGTTCCCGGGTCCGGGCCTCCCGTTCACCCGGTTTGATCTCGAACCAATCGGTACCGCCCTGCGCTTCGAATCGGGCGGCCGCCCGTACCTGTTTCGGACCGACTCCCTGGTGCTTCATCGCCTGGCCATGCCCGAGAAAGTCGGCCCGCTCGATCTGGCCACCGCCGAGCCCGGCAAATACTCTCCGAACTGGCGGCACTACGCCTTCATCCGCGACTACGACAACCTCGTTCTGTTCGATACCGAGACCGGAGCGGAGGAACTGATCGTCCGGGGAACATCCGAAGACAATCTGATTGGGTTTCTGGGGGCGGGACCGTGGTTCGTCTGGTCGCCCGACGGACGGCGAATTGCCTACCTCAAGGCCGACCAACTGGGGTTCCACCAGTATCCGATCCTGCGCGATCTCGACCGGAAGGCCACCGTCGAGCGGTTCCGGTATCCGTTCACCGTGGACCCCGACCCCCCGCTCGAGCTTCACGTCTACGACCTGGGGACGAAGCAGGACGTCGTCGTGGCCAAGAGTAGTCCGGCCCTGCCGTTCATTCGCGATCTCGAATGGGTGCCGGACGGCTCCGAACTGACCTACCAAGTCGTCAGCCGGTTCGAGAACCGGCTCGAGCTCAAGGGGTTCGATCCTCGAACGGCCTCGGGCCGCACCTGGCTCGTTGACACCAGCGCGACCTACCTCGATCCACCCAATAATTTTCGAGTCCTGCCCGACGGGCGGTTTCTCTGGAGCTCAGAACGCTCCGGATGGCGTCATCTCGAACTCTACGACCGCCAGGGCCGGACGCGCCGCCAGTTGACGTCCGGCGAATGGGTGGTCGGCGAGGTGGTGGGCGTCGACGACAAAGCCGGGCTCGTCTACTTCACCGGTGTCACGAATCTCGGACTCGAGCAACACCTGTTTCGAGTTCGCCTCGACGGAACCGGCCTGACACAGGTCACCCGGGACCCGGGCTGGCACGAGGTGTCGCTGAGTCCGGACCTGGTGGCGTTCGTCGACCGCCACTCCTCGCTGAGTGCACCGCCTACGGTCACGATGCGAGAGATTGACGGCCGAGCGGTCCGTCCGATGGCGACCTCGGATCCGACCCAACTCAAGGCCCTCGGCCTGGCGCCGCCGGAACTCATGACCTTTCGCGGGGCCGATGGCACCACGCCGATCCAGGGCCTCTTGTTTCGTCCGGCCGATTTCGATCCGGCCACCCGCTATCCGGTCATCGTGTCGGTCTATGGCGGCCCCCATACCAAGGCCATTCGGGATCGGTTCGAGACTACCGACTTCCGCGCCGCGCTCGCGCAGCTGGGTTTTCTGGTGTTCGAGGTCGATGCCCGTGGCACTCTCGGTCGGGGCAAGGCGTTCCAGTCGGGCAACTACCTTGGGATGGGGCAGGTCGATGTCGATGACCAAGCGGCCGCGGTGCGTCAATTGGGGCGGCTCCCGTTCGTCGATTCGACGCGGGTCGGCGTCACCGGGATTTCGCACGGCGGGTATTTGACGCTCATGATGGTGCTCCGGTATCCCGACGTGTTCCAGGTTGGCGTGGCCGGGGCGCCCATTACCGACCTTCGGAACGGCCCGCGGCAGTATATCGGCCGGATCATGCGGACGCCCGACGCCAACCCGGACGGCTACGATCGGGGCAACGTGTTGGGCCTGGCCGCCGGCCTCCGGAGCCGGCTCCTGATCATGTACGGCACCAACGACCACAATGCGGTGGTCGCCAATACGATGCAGTTGGCGCGAAAACTGATTGACGCCGGGCGCCCGTTCGACATGGCGGTCTATCCCGCCGGCGATCACGTGCTCGGCGGCGCGGACGGAATCCATGGTCTCAAGACGACGGTGAGCTACTTTCTGGAACATCTGAGGCCCGAAGGCTGGGAGGCGAGTCGTGCGGCGCTCTGGCAATAACATCTGGGTCGGGGTTCTCCTCGCGGCCAGTCTTGGTCTTGGCGCCGGTCCAGCGGCCGCCCAAACGATCAATCGATTCGGGGTGCCGATCCCGATGCGGGACGGCGTTCGATTGGTGGCCAACGTCTGGATCCCCGATGGGCACGGCCGATTCCCGACCATCCTGCTTCGAACTCCCTATGACAAGACCGCCCAGTTCAGTCGCTACCGGCTGACCAATTACCTCAAGGCCGGGTATGCGGTGGTCGTCCAGGACACCCGGGGCCGCGGTGACTCCGAAGGCCGGTTCGATTTCTACTTCCCAGAGGGGCGCGACGGATTCGATACCATCGAGTGGATCGCAGCCCAGGCGTGGTCCAACGGCCGAGTCGGAACCGACGGCGGCTCGTACCTGGGCACGGTCCAGTGGCTGGCCGCTCGGGAACGGCCCCCGCACTTGTCGTGCATGATTCCGTCGGTGTCGTCGGGCCGCCTGTTCGATGAGATTCCATACCAGGGCGGGGCCTTTCGACTGGATTGGGCACTTTCGTGGCTCAACATGACGTCGGGCCGGGTCGACCAGAGCGCCTTGAGCGGGCTGGTCCAATGGGACTCCTTGCTGGTCCAGAAGCCGCTGGTGCGTCTCGATACGTTGATGGGGCGGCCGATGCGGCTCTATCAAGAGTTTCTGGCCCATGGGACCTTGGACGCGTACTGGAAGCGGATCCACTTCACCGATCCTGACTTTGCGAGGATCACGATTCCGACCCTCACCTTCACCGGGTGGTTCGATGGCGATCAAAGTGGCGCGCTGTCGTATTGGGATGGAATG